>NZ_JAMXRY010000047.1:0-40140 GCF_024124525.1 Halomonas sp. OfavH-34-E
CCCCGACGACACCACCGCCGACACCGGCTTGCCGTTGTGGTCAGGGAACAGGAACACGCCGGTATAACCACGCTCGCGCTGCCAGTCGTGATAACAGCTCAACAGCTCGACGGCATGCTCGGTCAACGGCAGACGATGCGAGCGCCTGGGCTTGGTGTTCTCGGCAGGAATGAACCACGACCGCCCCTCGATATTGACGTCGGACCAACGCGCCAGCCGTGTCTCGCCGATGCGGGTGCCGTGCATCAGCATCATGACCAGCAACACCCGCGCCGGATTGTCAGCCCGCGACAGCTTCCCCAGGACATCGCCCAGGACATCGGCCCGCAAGCGGCCGGGTTTCGGGGGGATGGTTCGGCCATCGATGAAGTCGCCGAAGCGAAAGGCGGCCGTCGGGTTGGCTTCGATCAATCCCAGCTTGTGGGCCTGTTTGAAGGCTTGCTTCAGCACCGACAGCACCAGCCGCACGAACGCCAGCGAATAGCGCTCCTGAAGGGGCCAGATAAGGCACTCATCGAATATGGCGTGATTGAGCGACGCGACCGGCTGGTCACCGATCAGCGGCAACAGGTGCCGATTGATCGCGCTCTTGATGGTCGCCTTGCGTGACTTCGACAGTCGGCCATTTTTCGCCGTGCGGTCGGCATACCAGCGCAGCACGTCGCCCACCGCCTCCCAGGTGCTGACGCGCACCCGGTTCGACAGCGGATTGACCGCCAATTCGGCCTGAATCTCGGGAAGACGCGCCAGCAAGGCTTTCGTCGATAGGTCGGGCCACGCGCCGGCCTTGCGCCAGCAGGTGCCGCCCCCGGCATACTTGATGACATGCCAGCTCGCCCGCTTGCGGTCGGCATTGAAGCGCAGCCGCAGCGGGTAGCGCGGGTCCTTGAGCTGACGAACGGTCGGGTCGTTGATGTGCCGGCGAATGACGGCATCGGACAGGGTAACGCTTAGGGTTTGGGTCATGGCTCACACTCCGGCGAAGCAACGGCCGCCCCAGCGGGTGCCGTGACAACGCCCGAGCATGAGCCGTTGCGTTAATTCGTTATTTCTTTATGTGAACAGGCGGGACAACCACGCCGACAGGTCGACGACAATCGAGTGAAGATTGGCGCCAGCCGGATACCCCAGGGCAGCCCCGACCGCCAGCCAGAAGCCGGCACCGAACAGGCGCAAGGGCCCCGGCAAGTTCCAGTGAAAATGCTTGACGGTCTTCACTTGGCCGCCTCCACCCGGTCACGCTCGCGCGTGCGATCCTTCAGCGCCTCGATGGCGCGTTCGATATGGTGTAGCGCCTCGGCGTTGTAAGCGTTGGCGTAGGGGCCTTTCTGGAAGTGTTCGAGCCGGTCGAAACAGGTCGCCAGCACCGCCTCAAGGGTGACGCCATTCACACCGTCGGCCGGATTACCGTTCTGGAAGACGATGATTGAATGCAGCCACTCAAAGCCGTCTTCTCTCTGCTCGGCAATTTGATAGCAATTCTGCGCCCCGCCCGGGCTGTATTCCCCGGACGCAGTGACGCGAAGGTTCAGGTCGCCCAGGGCGCCGTCGACGGCGTGGGCGGTTACGTGACGCTTTTCGTGCTTGCACATAGCCACCACATTCCCGGCACGTTGATTCCACCTATCGGCCGCCTGCTGTTCCTTCATCTCAATACTGGCCTTGCTACTTTCATCACTCGAAGGACCTATCGCATAACAGCGACCACAAGCCGCTTGAATACTGAACCTCCCGACAGGCGTGTCGAAGTGGTCATCGATAGTGATTTCACTAGAATTGCAAAAAGGGCACTTAACCAACTCGCTCATACGTCCCCCTCGGCGTGCAGTTTCGCTACCGGCCCACATTCTGCGAACGTCGCCTTGAAGGCACCACGCCCGGGCCGACATTCCTCGGCTATCCAGTGGTAATTGCCGGACGGGTCCGGCCGCTTCCGCATGTAGATGTGTTTCGGCTCGTCCGCATGATGTCCATGCTGCTCCAGCACCTCACGTCTGAATTGCTCACGGTCGACATGCCCCTTTGTCATGAACTGGGTATCGCCATAGCCATCTAACCGCTCGATTTTCATTGCCTACGCCTCCGTCCGGTCCATGCGCTCAAGCTCGGACAGCAACAGGGCGCCAGCCTTGACCAAGTTACGACGCGCGCCACCAGCCGGCCTCCACCACTCCGACGCCCACGGCCAGCCTGTCGGGGGCTGTCGATGTGCCTGAAGCCCGGCATTCTGCAATACCGCCGCCAGCAGATAGCAGATTGAAGCCGCCATCAGCTCGCCATCGGCATACTGGTCATCATGGTCCGGGGTAAAGCCTTCCTTCGATACTTGCCGCACCCGTTCTCCCCGAATGAGTTTCAAGGCGTCATCTATGTTGTCATAGCGATCTGGATGCGCTGGCCACTTGCAGGGCACCACCGACAACAAGGGGTTAACGTCGGGGTCTACCAGCTCCCAATCCTGGCTCAACAAAACAGGCTCCCCTGGCTCTACCCGGTAGAAGCCGTGCACCACGCGAGATATATCATCCTCGGACGTAGACATGGCCGACAAAGCAAGCTCTACGGGATCGCCCCCCCTCGGCGGGAATCTCTGGCAATCGTCTATGGCCAAACCGTGGTAACTACTTGCGTTTTTCGCCAAAGCACCATGGCCGCCCAAGCAATACCCCCGAGGCAAATCAAAACAAGTGGCATAAAGGTTCCTCGGACTCGTAGGCGGCGCTACAAACGCCCCTTTGCGGTTTTGATCAACCCACATGCGAGCTATCCCTGCCGCATAGGTCGTCCGGCCCGCACGCGCAGGTGCGAAATGCTTATAAGCCCAGACATTGCCGACTCGCTTCCGATAGGTGACGAACCGCTGCCCAACTGCCTCGCCTGAATCAATCATGGTCTCGACTCCCATTGTGCGTTTTGCCATTTCGTTAATTCGTCATTTCTTTAAATGACGCTCAATACTCGATCTGCGCCGAAGCGAACCTTCAGGCTCGCCACGGCTTCGGCGTGGCTAGTGCTGCCCGGCACCAGCATCGTGAACGCCTTCTGCGTACCGTCAGGCCGAAGGTCGGCGACGGTCACATGAAACACCCGGGTCGACGCTGCCGGGGCGTCAGAGCCCCCACTTTCCGGCTTGCCGGTCATCCCGCCAGCCTCTGCTCGACCGTGGCGCGGCCCGCCGCTAGCCGGCGCCGATACGTTCGAAGGCTCATGCCCAGGGCAGCGGCCTTGTCAGCCTGCTTGAGCGCCTGGGCATCCTTCCCGCGCCAATGTCCCACGCCCTGCGACCACACTCCGTATTCCCAGCGCAGCACCTTGGCCGTTGTCGGCTCGCTGGCCGCGATGGCCAACACCGCCGCCTCTATGCGTTCCTCGACGGTATCGGTCGGCGCGCGCCCACCGCCCCCGAATACTATGTGGCCCTCGCTGTCCATCCACCGCGCCAGCAAAGACGGCGGCGTGTCCGACTGCACGCCACCGGCAAAGCACCAGCGGGCCCACAGCTCGAACAGCTCGTCGAGTTCGTTTTGGCGGCGTCTGGCCATGCTCAAACCTCGTCAGTCATTCCCGGCGCGTGGGCAACAGCACCCACGCGCTCGCGGTAATCGTTCAACGTGGGGTCGCCCTCGATGGCCACCCGCATCGCCATGACGGCGACCTGAATGGCCTCCCTACGGATTCGCTCGGGCGATTCCTCAAGCATGGCTTTCGCCAGCTCGCCCACTTCTTCGGTCAGGGCGCACATGGACGCCTCGGACGACGGGAACAGGCCGACGGCCCGTTCATGCTCGTGGGACACCTCGATCAGAAACGCCATGCCGCGCTTGGACAGGTTCACGGTCACACCTCCACTACGGTTATCGGGTACAGCGCTTCGACCTGCCGCTTCTTCAGCCTGTAGACGTCGGTCTTCACGCCCTTGACGTCGATCACCTCGACCGTGCCGTCAGCCAGGAACACCAGAAAATCGGCGATGTACTTGGTGCCGCCCGGCAGATGGAACGGCACTTGTTGCAGGAACATCACGACCTCGCCGGCCCGCTGGCGAATCTTCAGGTCGCCGTAATAGCGGGCTTCCTTGGCGCTATCGAACACGAAGCCATCGACCTCGACCTTGCGATTGCCGTACTTCGACGGCTTGCCGCGCCCTTTGGCGCTCAGGTGGTGGCGGGGCATGACGACAACCACTCGTTGAAGGCTTTCACCAGGGCGCGGTATTTCTCGCCCGCCTCGGGGGTCGCATCCAGCTCGCGACGACTCACGACGTCACATGCCAGCCGCACCTCCTTCGCTGCCGCCTCGGCATCGCCCACCGGCCGCCCGGTCTTTACCGTGAGAAAGTCACGAAATAGCGGGTTGCGGCACAGAATCGCCGAGCCCACCTTGTAGCCCAGGTTCATACGTCCACCTCGATCAGCTTGAAGCCCTGCTTCCTGTCGCCCCGGCAAGCCGGGAAACGCAGATTGTTGGGACAGTAGGCGCGACCGAAGGCGCGTTCGGCGCGGGCACAGACGCGACACCCCTTATCGCGAATATCGCGGCGCTCGATGATGTCGGCCGGGTTTCCGTACTGGTGGCGATGCAGACTCACGACAGCCCCTTACGCCGCGCGGGCGGCGTGCTGTAGCAGAGTTTCCGAAAGGGCCTCAATCGGGTCCAGAAAGTGCCGATGTCCGCCGCTCTTGTCGGTGACCAGAAGGTCGCCGCGCTGAATCGGCACGTCGCAACTCGGGCAGCCCTCGACGTGCCACATGAAGCCGCCACGCTCGCGCAGAGCGTCGGCTTCCTCGCGGGTCCGTACCTGCGAAAACACCACACCCTCGATGCGCGCCGCGCCGACATCCTTCAGCACGTCACGCACACGGGCCGCACGGCGCTCGCCTAGACGGGCGCCATGCACAGGCTCGAATAAAACGTAAGTCACCAGACGCGCCAGCCGTGACTCTGATACCGCCTTCGCCACCGCATCGCGGCGACGGTCTGTCGACCCGGATAAACCGATAATCACCATTCGTTCGCTTCCTTGATTCGTTGCGCTCGCAGCGCTTGCAAATGCCCGTGCAACGCGGGAGTCCCGAGGCCGGTTCCAGCCTCGATGGTTCTTTGAACGGCGGCGGTCATTTCGCCGACTGTGACGTTCGACGCGCACCAGCGTCGGAACATGCGAAGGTTGTCGGGCTGATTGGCCAGCTTCGGGGAATACGACAGGTCGTCGATGAACCACGCGACCCACTGGTCATGGTGTGTAAAAAGGGTCTGGTCGCCGGCAGGTTCAGGCACCGCCCGCATACCGCGGCACAGGTCGAGCCCGTCGCATTCCACCGTGACACGCTCGCCATCGTCCTCGACGGACAGCGCGCCGTGGTCGTGACAGAAGGCGAAGAACTCGGCCAACACCTCTTGCTCGCCCGCCAACGACGCCGCCCAGGCATCCCACGACAGCGTCACCTTTCGCCGTGTGTCATCGCCCCCAGCTTCGGCGGCGACCAGCTCCAGCACCTTCAGATACCGGGCATAACCGATCAGCGCGAAGTGCGCTTCGATGTCGGCGACCGCCTTGGACGCCGACAGCTCGGCGTGGTGGATAAACGCTTTCATTTCGGCTCGATCCTGGCCTTTGCCAGCGGGCCGTATATGCCGTTGAAGTCGACCCGGTGGCGAGAGCGAATCACGATGTTCAACGCGGCTTCGAGGCGCGGCGTCTTCTCAAGCCGATACCAGGAATAGACCGTCCTCGGCTTTTCCTTCAGCAGCGCGGCGGCCTCATCGATGCCGCCCGCTTCGTCGACCCACTGCCTGAATTCCACATTTCGCACCCTTTTACACATTAGGTGTGAATATAGCTCGCACAAGCCCGAAACTGCAAGGCTTCAAAGTGGAAACTGACACGAAAGGTGTATTATTCTTCAATCACACGATATTTTACGCAAAACTAAATCGCAGGCTCCTGGGGAACCGCTGCCATGTCTGACACCGGAAAAGTCATATCCGAGCGAATGGCCAAGTCGCGGCGAGATAAAGGATGGACGCTGCGAGAGTCCGCCGAACGCATGAAGGTCGGACTGTCGCGCTATTCGAATTGGGAACTCGGCATTCGCGTGCCGAAATACGACGACTTGGTGAAGGCTGCCGAAGCCTTCGACGTCGCCCCGGCATGGCTGGCCGGCTTCGTCGACCACCCGGGCAACGCGGTCAGCGGCGCCAGCGACTACGTCATGGCCAGCCGCCCGGTTATATCGACGCAAAGCGGCTCGATTCGACTGAAGAACGCCAGCGATTCCACCGCGTTCAAAGCCGACTACCTGCGCCGCCGCGACATACCCGAAAACAAGTTGCTTCTGATCTACGCCGACGACGACGCCATGGCCGACGTCATCCGGCGCGGCGATGAACTGCTGATCGATCAAAGCCGCAAGACCCCCGAAACCGTCGATCTGTTCGCGTTCGTCGTCGACGGGCGTGCCTGGGTGCGCTGGGTGCGACCCGAACTCGACGGCAGCGTCACCGTCACCGCCGAAAATGCCGACCTGTACCCGCCCCAACACCTGACCCGCGACCAGCTCGACGGGCTCGACATGCTCGGCCGCGTCGCGCGAATATCCCGCGACCGCTAACAATCCGAAACACAAGGACACGGCCCCGCGCCGTGTTTTTTGTTGGCCCGAATTACACTACTAGTGTAGATTTACACTCTTAGTGTTTTACGGATTAGGAACCTCACATGACGAGCCTCAGCCGCACCCCGAGCGAACCCCTTAGCTTCACCCCCGCCGACAGCCACGGCACCCCGCTTGCTCTCAACCAGCGCCAGCTCATCTACACCCGGCTTCGCCAGACCGCCGCCATGTCCTCGGGGCTCGAAGCACTGGCCACCCGCGCCATCGACGACGGCGAAGCGACGCCCGAACAGCTCGACCATATCGCTGAACTCTCCGGCCACCTGACCGAGCAGCTTTCCTACCTGTCGCGGCTGTTCATGGAACTGACGGGGGAGCCGCAATGAACGATCAGCCCATCGCCGGCAACGACGTCGTCGGCCAGCCCGGGCAGAACCTCAGCACCGAAGAACTGAAGGTGCTGGTCATGCTCGCCGATGGCGAGAAGCCCAGCGACATCGCCAGCACGGTTGGCGTCGACCGCTTCGGCCTGCGCCATATCGAAGGCAGCATTCAAGCCAAGCTCGGCGCCAAGTCGAAGCCCCACATTATCGCTCGCGGTTTCGTGCTGGACGTCCTGGCCCCGCGCGCCCTGTGCCTGCTGCTGGCCCTGCTCAGCATCGGCGCCTTCCCCGACGGCAACAGCACGCGCGCACCACGACGCGGACGCACGCCCATCACCGCGACACGCACCAGCCGCACCCACAAGGCCAGCAACGACGGGTGCGGCCCCCTCCCCCTCGCCTCCCTTTACGCCTCGGTGTCGTAATGAATACCCCCTACATCATCACCGGCCCCCGCCGCAGACACTGCCGCTGCCGCGAGTGCGGGGCCCGTCAGGTCAAAGCCAAGCATCCCCAGGAATACACCCGGCGCATTCGTTGCAAGCGGTGCCACCGCTTCGACACCCTGCGCATCGACCAGTGGGCCGACCGGCGAGGCTGGCGTTACCAGACCTGCTATTGCGACGGCTACCACTTCCCCCACCGCGTGCGCTCGACGTGGTGCTTTCACAACCCCGACTACCCGATTCACGAAGAACGCCGCTACATCGCTTAGGAGACCGTCACCATGGGCGCACCGCTCTGGCTACGCGAAGACAAACAAGCCGTCATCGATCACTACCCGACAGGCGGCGCCGGGGCCGTCCGCCCCCACCTGAAGGGGACCCATAGCGACATCGCCATTCGTGGCATGGCCAAACGGCTCGGCGTGAAGCTCGGCGAGGAATACCGTCGCAAGCCTGTCACCAAGGAACTGTTACGCGACCTTGAACGGGCCTATCGCAGCGGCAAGCGCGGCGCCATCAAGGCCCTGGCCGAGCGGCAGGGTGTCAATTACGACTGGCTGAAGAACGTCGCCGCCGAACACGGCTTGAGCGGCGGACGAAAGCACCGCTGGCACCCCGACGCCGATGCGATTCTTGATGACTGCGACGGTCTCTGCCCCAGCAGCGTGCGCGCCCGCCTGCGCCGCGCCGGGTTTTTCTACCCCATCAGCTCTATTGTGGCGCGGCTCCAGCATCGCAACATCAGCATCGCCCCCTCGGACGCCTACACGGTCGGCCAGTTGCAACAGATGCTCGGCGTCGACCGCGCTCGCTTGAATCGCTGGATCGAAGGCGGCCACCTCAAGGCCACACGGCGCACCAACTACCAGGGGCAGACCGGCGAGCGCGCTTATGTCACGTCGCGCGCGCTGCGCGATTTCATCGTCAAGCACCCCAGCGAGTTCGATCTACGCCGCATCGCCCCCGCCCATCAGCCGTGGTTTATCGACCTGCTGACCAACAAGCTCGCCGACGTTGCATAACACATGACTACTAAAGACCAACTCTCTAACCCGCCGAGTGCTACAGCATTGACCCAAAACGGCGGGCGGGCTATCGTCCACTCGTCGCCGCCAATTCGGCGACCGGGTTTGGAAGCCCGAAACCAAAGGCGCACAGCGCCCGTTCTCATCATGTAGGCGCTTTTTTTGTGCCTGCCTGATGCGTTATGGCGGGCCGTGCGTGGGGCGCTTCGGCGCGCCGGTGTCCTTTGGGCCGGTCTTCCAACCCGCGTACGGTCCGCCCCCATCGATTGGAAGCGATGCGGCGGACTTCCACCGACCAAAGGAAGATCCACCATGCACACCCCTACCGTTCGCGTCGCCGACGTCGACCTTCCCTTCATCGAATACCACAGCCAACCCGTGGTTACGTTCGCCATGATCGACGCTGCCCATCAGCGGCCAGCGCGTACCTCCCGCCGCAACTTCGATACCAACCGGAAGCACTTTGTCGAACGCGACGACTTCTATCGCCTTGATTCCGAAGGCTTACACGAAATTCGTGCAAGCTATCCCGACCTATTTCCTGCCGCTGCCAGCAGCGTCACACTATTCACCGAAACCGGCTACCTGATGCTGGTGAAGTCGTTCAGCGATGACCTTGCCTGGAAGGTTCAGCGCCAGCTAGTCAAAGGCTATTTCCGCGCCAGAAGCGAGCAATCCCAGCCCACCACCACGCCACCAATCCCTGAGACCATAAATCATCAGCAGCGCCAGCAATTGCGCAACGCCATCGCCGATCTATTCAATAACGGCTTGATGCGCAGCGATGTCGGTAGCGGCCAATGGCTCTACAACCGTCTCCGCGTTGAACACGGCTTGAAGCGCATCGAAGACCTTCCGGCCCAAGACTTCACGAAGGCCATGGCCACGGTTGAATCGCTCAAACCTCGCATTGCCGAGTTTCTTCGTCTCGAATCGCACCTACGCCAGATGTTCTACGCCGAGGTCATCGGGAATGGCGAGCCATGGACGCCATGGATCGCCAAGCACCTCGGCGGTACGCACAAGCTCCCCAGCAAGCCTGACTGGCCAGCGCTCGCCCGACAGACACTCGAAAATCACGGGCTAATAAGCCAGCGCCATTGATTGGGCGCCAACTTCCTGCAAGGGCGCCGCATCCAGGCGCCCTTTATGACTGCCAGCATCGACCGATATAGCCCCCTACGCCCGTCATGTTTGCGGCATGGGACCCGTTGCCCTTTGTGGCTTGCGGCGCTAAGGTCGCCCGGTCGCCGCAAAATCGGCGGCCGGGTTTGACAGCCTGAACAGACCAACCGCGCACGACCCCACGGCGTGCGGCGCCCCTGTGCGCCCGCCCGTTGCTATGGCGGGCCGTGCGTGGGGCGCTTCGGCGCGCCGGGTCCGGTTGGTCCCCGGTCTGTCAACCCGCGTACGGTCCGCCCTCCCCCTGCTACGTTTTGGCTTGATGGCGGACGTCATAACGATCAGGGAACCACCGCCAGCAATGAATCAGCATACCTTTACACCAGTCGTCGGCGACCCATTCGCCGTGACGCTGGAGCGCCGACAGCTCATCTATCGCCAACTTCGCCAAGCGGCCGCCATGGCCTCGGGGCTTGAAGCCATGGCCGTGCGTGCCATCGAAGCCGGCGAGGCGACCCCCGAACAGCTCGACCATATCGCCGATCTGACCGGGCACCTGACGCAGCACCTGACCCAGCTTTCGACCCTGTTCGCCGACATGGTCGCGGGGTAACCTGCCCCTGGGCGCGTCACGCACTCGCCATAACCTCCACACAGCCTCGCAGGGACACACCATGCACGACGAAGACTCACCCCGGCCGCTCGATGCCGTCGCCCAGGACATGCTCGAACTCTTGATCGACCTGCGCGACAGGGTGCCGCCGACCGACTGGCAACAGCGTCGCGACCGCCTCATCGGTGAAGCGCGCGATGCCGGGCTGGACACCTCGTTACTCTCCGACCGCGCCGAGCGTTGGGGATAGGCGAAAACACCAGCATCGCCCCACCGCAAAGGGCGCCGCCGCGCCCTTTCTTTATTTCTTTATTTCCATCTTTCTTGCCTGCGCGCGCGCGCCTGGCTACACTTCCCCTACGCCTTAACGAAATGACGAATTAACGAATTAAGGAAACCACCAATGGGATACAAAGTAGGGGTCGTCTCTCAGAAGGGCGGGGTCAGCAAGTCAACCGTTGCCCGCGCCATCGCCACGACCTACGCCGCCGCCGACTGGAACGTGAAGGTCGCCGACCTCGACATCAATCAGGCGACGACCTTCACTTGGCTGCAACGCCGGCTGAAACGCGACATCGCACCCGTGGTCGCGGTCGAGACTTTCGGCACCGTGGGGCAGGCACTCAAGGTCGCCGACAATTACGACCTGATGGTCTTCGACGGCGCCCCGCACGCCAACCGAGCCACCGCCGAAATTGCCCAGGCGGTCGACCTGCTGGTCATCCCTACCGGGCTTTCGCTGGATGACCTCGAACCGACCGTCACCCTGGCGAACACGCTGGTCGAAAAGCACGGGGTCCCGGTCGAGCGCATTGCTATCGTGCTGTCGAAGGTCGGCGACTCGGCCGTCGAACTGGACGAAGCGCGCACCTACCTGGGGCACACCCCCTATCACGTACTGCCCGGCCAGATTCCCGAGAAGACCGCGTTCAGGCGCGCCCAGGACGGCGGCCTGTCCATCGTCGAAACCCCGTACAGGGGGCCGCGCGAAACCGCCGACAAGATGGTTCAAGCGATCATCGACCGACTTGAAGAATTAACGAATTAACGAAAGCAAGAAAGGAGCATGCACCATGGCCGCACCCAGCAAGAAACCCAGCAAGCCCACCGGCAAGGGCCTGCCGCCGACGCCGGCACAAAGCCACGTTGTCGGCAACAACACCACCAAGCCCGAGGCCGGCGAACTGGTTTCCCTGAACTTCAAGACCGACAGCGAATTCAAACGCGAGCTGAAGTCGTTCGCCGCCGAGCATGACATGACGATGGTCGGCGTGCTGAAGGAAGCCTTCGCGATGTACAAGGCCAGCAAGGGAAAGGAATAACAGGCAGGAAGGTGGCGGCCCGGGTCTCTCACCACCCGGGCCGCCGCGACACGAAACCACCAATGGGATAGGAAAGCATCATGTCAGACACCGACTATAACATCGTCGCTCGCACCCCCCTAGCTCGCATCCGCGACATGCCCGTCGAACAGCTCGCCGCCTTCCTCGAACGCTGCGCACCGCTGACCCGGCAGGCGCTCGACAGAATCTTCAAAGCCCAGTGACGACACCCCGCGCAACCAGACATCACCAGCAAAGGAAGACGACATGGCGCTAGAGCGAATCAAGGACCTCAAACAGACCTACAAAAGCCAGACCGGCCACGTCATCGAGTGGCGTTCGCCGAATGGCTGGCTGTACCGCTACGAACGCGAGCGGGAAGCCGTCGGAATGGAGACCGGCCCAGGCACGGGCGAGTTTATCTGGCATGTACTGGACAAGAACGACCTGACGACAGCAAAGCGCAGGGTGTTCAACCTGATCAATGAAGACGAGTTCTGACGAACGAAGCGCCGCCATGCCCAGGACAGGGCGGGCCACCATCGGTGGCCCGCTTTCTTTTGCCTCGGATTCAATCAGGTTACTGACCTGACTGTCTTTCGGGCCGCATCGATAACGGTATATCTAGCCCGCGAAGCCCAGCCGCTGGACACATAAGGCAGAGAACCGGCTTACCTGATCAGCCCCTATGCCACTTCCACCTGACAACGCTGCGTCGATGCAGTCGGCCAGCTCCTTCGCCTCGGGCTCCATCTCGGCGACCGGCTTGTCGAGCGTCAACATGCCCTGCTCCTTCAGTCGCTCCAGCCACAGACCAGCGGTGGCCACCTTCATGTAAGGCTTCGAGTCGTGCCAACGCTGCTGATCAACTTCATGTTCCCACGCCGCCTTCATCCACTCCGGCCGATCATCACCGCACCCCGCCAGCGCCAGTCCCAGGGCAACGACAGCGATTCCCTTTGCGTACATAAGCACCCCCTGTTCATTGTCATGGCCATGGTAGCGGAAAAGGCAGGGCAGGGCAGGGCAGGGCAGCGAGGAATAGAGCACGTAGAGCTTGCAGCAGGTAACAAAAAAGCCCCCTTGCTAGGGGGCTCAACGGTAGGAGGCAGATTCTAAAGTTTATGCCATCGCTGCACGGGGCTCGCCCGTCTCCACGGCAATGTGCAGATGGCCACCAGTCGCTTTCACGTAAAGGTTGACCAGAGCGTCAAGACTAAACTTTTGAATTCGACCGTTTACAAGATCACTCAAACGCGGCTGAGTCAGCCCGAGACGTGCGGCGGCCTCGCGCTGTGTAGCGCTCCATTCCTCAACAACGTCTGAAATCTTGCTCATAAGCTCGGCGCGGAGCCGCATGTTTTCCGCTTCTTCAGGAGTGTCCGTCAGGGCGTCCCACACACTGCTATAACGCTCGTTAGCCATTTTCTTACCCTCTCTAAGACTGCACGTGTACCCCACTAGTTAGTGAGGTAGATACGCCAGTGGGCCACTTTCTTCGGCCGCTCTAATTTAAATACTTTTTAAAGTTGCTAAACTTTTCAGATGTTTAGCCCCCATGCTTGGGGGCTTTCAAATAGAGCCAAAGCTCTACGCTATCTCTTTATACCGTGTCCGGCCAAGATCAATGTCTTTTTTCGGTGTTTCCGCGTCTCTCTTCTGAAAGCAATGCAGCACGTAGACCACGTCACCAATGGTTGCCACGTAAAACACTCGAAACTCCCCGTTGTCTTCATGGATTCTGATTTCATAGACCCCTGCACCCACGGTCTTCATTGGCTTGAAATCAGACGGCATCTTGCCATTTTGAATCCTGTCCAACTGATACCCGGCAGCCTGCTTGGCATCATCGGGAAAATCTCGCAGCCGCTTCAGCGAATCCCCCAGAAACTCCAGTTCCTTTTGCTCTTGTGTCGACGTCATACCCCACTTCTCCTACCGTTTCGATAATCTTATACCAAATCCGATATAGATAGCAATACAAAATTTGATATAGACCGAGCGCCACGCAATCCGGGTCGCTTTGGGTACCCCCTATGCGGCCATGGCCAACGAAGTGGCAGGGTGGGTCACTAACGGGCGTTCATGGCCTAAAATGGCCACTACCTAACATAACTACCCTTTGAGGCTCAGATGTACGTACGCGGCTATCTACGCGCCAGCACCGACGAGCAAGACGCCACCCGCGCCCGCGCCGATCTTGAGCGCTTCGCCAGCGACCACGGCAGAGACGTAGTGAGCTGGTATATCGACAACGCCTCGGGCGCTACCACTAACCGCGCCGAGCTGCTGCGCTTGCTCTCCGATGCGCGGCCGGGCGATGTGCTGCTGGTAGAAGCCGTCGACCGACTGTCGAGACTATCGCTCGATGACTGGAAAAAGCTTCGCGCTCAGATAGACGCCCTCGGGCTGCGCGTGGTGGCCATCGACCTGCCGACCAGCCACGCCGCCATGACCGCCCACCAGGGCGACGACTTCACCGCGCGCATGCTTGATGCGGTGAACTGCATGATGCTCGACGTGTTGGCGGCAGTGGCCCGAAAGGACTATGAAGACAGACGGAAGCGCCAGCGGCAGGGCATCGCCAGGGCCAAGCAGGAAGGAAAGTATCAGGGCAGACCAAAGGATGACGCCTTACGCGCGCGTATCGCTTCGCTGCTGGGTGCCACGAACCCCGACGGGTCACTCTTCAGCATTCGGCAAATCGCCAAGACGCTCGATTGCAGCCCTACCACGGTAAAGGCAGTTAAGGCCGAGCGAAGGGCGAAGGAAGCCAATGCCGAAGCGTTAATTCGTTAATTCTTTAACAGACCGCCGTTCTCGCCGCTTGCGCATCCGGGCCTGAAGTCGGGACCAGTCGTCGGGCTGCAACCAGCGCTCGGCCCATATCAACAACAGCTCGGCTTGCCGCTTGCCGGTGTAGTCTTCGGGATAGGCGATAAAATCGCTGGCCAGCGCCAGCAGCTGCGTCAGCCCGTCGCGCGCGGTTTGCTTGCGCACGTCGAGGCCGTTGGCTTTTGCCCGAGCATTGATGATTTCAGCACTACGCGCCAGATTGAGCGCCTGGGTCGTAGGGTCAAAGGCAGCATCGAGCAACACCCCGAGCCATATCCTGACTTCATCCGATTGGATTTCGCGCTTACGCGGCATGCCGCCCCCTTGTCGTGACAATTTCACACATTCACAGAATAGCGAATAAACGCGACATCGTCACGTTAAACTTAGTCGCCGCGAAAGTTGTTGCGCAGAATCCAATTATCCGGGGTGCCGGTGTTGGGGGCGGAAAGACTCGCCAGCCGGGCCGCGTGGGCGCTCGCCTCTCGCGCCTCGCCGATGATCGATGCGGCAATGGTGTCTACGGGCTGGCCGTTCTCTGACTGCACATAGCCAACGGCCAAGCAATCGGGGCAGGGGAGTCGATGAAAGACGCCCAGGGTGCTGCCCTGGCCTCGACAGGTATCGCAGGGTTTCGCGCCGACACGGCGCATGGCGAGTTTGATGGTCATGACTCGATTCTACGATGTCGCAGCAGGCAGGGCGACCGAGGCGATGGCCGTCAGGGGTTGTGTCCCGAAGGGACACGCAAGGCGCCCACTGCTGCCGATCAAGCCATCGAAGGTGGCGCGCCGTAACCGGCCGAAGGCCGCTCGAAGGTTCGGGGATACTGGTACGCTTTTCATTGCCGAACAGGCGGGTTTCCAAAGGGGCGCAGCCCCTTGGGACAACGTCGCGAAGCGACGGCGTCAGATACAAGACCCTCGACTTGTCGAGGCATTTTGATGGGGTGGGGATAAACCCCGCCTTGGCGGGGGTTAGCTGAACCTATTTCTTTTCTTAAAGGGATACATATTTACGGTGGACACTTAGTTCTATCCGACGAGACCTAATTTCTATTTCAAATCACTTAATTTTGAGTGCTTCGAGCGACGACGGCAAAATCGGCGCCGGCCGTCGGGGTTAAGGGTCGGGGAGGGGGCAAACAGGGGCGATAGCGAGGGCGGGGCGGGGGATTTCATGCGATCAGCGCAACGCAAGACACGCGGCGCCCTCGGCGGGGCCGCGTGCTAGGGGAGAGGAGGAAGCGGGGCGACTACTGCGAGTCGCGCCACACCTCATAAGGCGGGTACTTGATGCGCACCAGGGCGCGAACCTCGGCCGTCGAGGCGCCGGGATTGTTGGCCACCACCTGGGCGAAGTAGTCGTTCACCTCGCGGCTGTACTGGCGCTGCCGCTCCTTCTCGACGTCGACATCGGGGATGTCGCGAGGGCCGCGCCGCTGCTTGGTGAAATGCGCCGTGATGCCCGTATCGCCGGCTTGCTTGGTGGCCAGCTTGTGGCGGGCCTGCTGGGCATCGTTCTGCTCGGGGAACTGTTCGCGATGCTTCGCCCTTTGCTTCTTCAGTCGGTTGCTGCACCACGTCCTGAACTTCTTCAGGGCGTCATAGCCCACCTTGCCCAACGCCACCAGGAAGTGAAACGACACCGCCTTGATCGCCGGGCGCGCGCGCTTGCTTCCATCCGGGCGGGTTTCGTACTGCCGGTGAACGGTGAAGGCACCCGCCAGCTTGAGGCGCCGGAAGGCGCGCCAGAACCGTTGCGAGGGCTCGGGGCGTTCGGGGTCACTATTCGGCGCCAGCAGGCCGGCGACCTTCGCCAGCTCGCCACATGAGCGGGGAATGAACCCACCGTCGCGGGTCGGCGTGCCGACTCGCAGGGACGCAAAGTCGGTATGGGTCACGATGGCCGACAAGACGAGGCATTCGGCGGCACGCCCTTCGCTGCGATTGCTGCGCGGGTCGCCGTCGGCGTTGGCCTTGCCATTGAGGTTGGAGAGGGTGGGAAGGATTTCCGGCGAGTGGTAGTAGTCGCTGATCGCATCAAGCAACTTCTGCATCACCTTGGGAAGTTCTCTTTTGGTTTCAGGCGCTTGATAGCGCTCGAACTCGCCCTTTGCAGGATCGTGCCCGCACCGATTGCCAGTGCCAAGCCACTTTCCGGGGTGCTTGTACGCCGATCTGCCCCACATGAGGCCACACGCCGGCGCGTGCTGTGCTGAATCCATCCGTCTTGGCTCCGTGCCAAGGCTTGCCGACGGTCCCAGCAGCGAGTAAACTAGGTGATGTGCGTTTTGCGCTACTCGCTGCGTAGAACATCTGAAGAACCCGAGGCGCCCACCTCGGGTTTTTCTTTGTCTGGCTGCCGCTTTGTTTGATGTTCTTGCCGGCCAGCGCCCCGCTGACCGGTCGATGTCAGAAATACTACCACCTCAAATCGAATCTTACACGCTTTGTGCTAAATTTTTCTGGCCGTCCCCCTGACAGGCCAGCCAGCGCAAGGCCCCGCGCATCATTTGCAGGTCCTGTTGTAGCGCTCGATGCCCCTCGTCACCCTCGGCCCACTGGCTCATATACTCCAGGCGGGCACACATTTCCTCGATGGTATCCGACGGGTCGTCCTTGATCAGCGGGTTTGCGTTGACTGTCATTCGTTTGGTCCCTCCTTCTCGTGCCCCACGTATAGCGGACCCCTCGACGGGGTGCGCTGCCATTTTCTGCTGCCGGCTTTACTGTACATTTAACCAGTAATTTGCCGACGCTAACAGATTCGTCATTGCCGATGTAACGGGTTATTGCCCCTCGGCATCTTCGTCGTCATCGGCGGGTTGCTCTTGCTCGCCGGGGATGGCACAGCTTGCGGTGGTGTAGGCGACCGCCCCCGGTTTGATCACATGGTCGGCCGTCTCCACCAGCCACACACGGTTCGCGCTTGCCTTGTGCCCCACCAGCACCAGCTCGCTCTCGGGGACGATGCCGGGCGTCAGGGGGCGCGTCAGTTCGAGTTGCGATGTGGTGCGCTGCAACTGCCCCCGCTTGGAGCGCGCGGCCGCCTTGGCGGCGTCTTCGTCCTTGTAGGTCTGACGTATCGTGTATTCCGGTTCGCCTCGCCCATCGCGCACCTTCACCCGCTCTTGCTTGTCTTCGTCGAACCAGTACGCAATCACCGACTGATACTCGTTTTCGCCGGTGATGGTGACCCGGCCGGCGCTGTTCTCGGGGTCACCGATCACCAGCGACGGCAAGGGCTTTCCGCTGACGCTTTCCGACGCCGCCTTCAGCACGACCGCCAGCTTGTCGGCGACCGGCTTGGCCACCGCATCATGATCCCGCGCCAGCCGGGTCAACAGGTTCATGTCGGACTCGCCGCGCTGGTCGATGTGCTCGAACACGATGCCCGCCAGCGCCTCGGCCACGGCCGGTTCATAGCCATGTGCCTCGGCAATCTGTCGCACCAGCTCGCCCAGGGTGATGTCGTCATAGGTGCGGTCGCGGGGCGCCTTGAACGACGACGACATCTTCGCGGCCTTGCCATGGATCACCAGGGCCTCGTCGTCTAGCGGTTCCTCCAGCTCGTCGACCTCATAGACCCCCTTGAACACCAGCCCGCCCTCGGGGCCGATCCAGACGCGCAACGCCGCACCGCGCGGGGGTAAGGCGATGGCGTTGTCGCGGTTGTCCAGCTCAATCGTGACGGTGTCCGACTCGATCCCGGCCGCGTCGTGCAAGGACAGCGACACCAGCCGGTCGCGAATCTTGGCGGTGATGTCGACGCCATTGGCCACGATCATGTAATCGGCGTTTCTCATGTCGTTAGTTCCTCATTCCCACAGCACCACCGTCGAGTCGTCTTCGGGCTCCGGCAACGCCGGCAGCTCGATTACCGTGTTGTCGGGAATGACGGCACCCTGCCGCGCCAGTCCCGGGTTTGCCTCTAGCACCAGCTCGGTCGCGCCGGGGCGGCCGTCGTAGTAGACATGGCAAATGGCATCGAGCATGTCGCCGGGCTTGGTTCGATATTTCATCACCCCACCTCGTCATCGCCGTATTCGGTGATGCTCAATGTGCCCTTGATCTCCAGGGGTGTGCCGTCGGCCATAAAGAACTGCTCGGCAACATCGAGCTTGTTCACCACCCACAACCCCAGGTCGGTGCCGGCAGGCACCACCAGCCCGACCACCCAGCGCGAGCCACCGGCCACCAGCCGCACGGGGTCGCCCGCGTCACCCATCGCCTTCAGGCGTCCGATAACCTCAAGGTCGCCCGACGTTTCCGGGTAGATGGCGATGTCGAGCGTCTTGGTGGTCGAGTCGGGGCCGTGAAACTGCATCCCGGGCTTTCGCTTGAAACGCTCCTTCTTCGCCCAGCGCCAGCCCATCGAGGTCTGAAGCGACTGGTACTGCGTGCCACTGATCGAGAACTTGAAGTCCCCGAGCGCCATCATGACTTCACGCATACTGACTCCTTGCTGCCGAACCTATCCCAGAACGCCGAAGACGCAACCCAGGGTATCGGCATCGTCTGAATCGAGAACCCTACTCACGGGTAGGGCCTCGACTGCCATGCCCGGGCCTATAACGAAAGAACCCGCCGAAGCGGGTTGAATATCGTCATTGTATTTTTCAATCAGAAAGGCGTGATCGATTACGCCTGCGGTTTTCGCGGTCGCGCTCGTCGAGCTGACGGCGCACTTCGGCCCCCACGTCCTGCGACGACTGCCCGGGCTGCTGCTGCACCACGATTTCGGTCTTGTGCTGCGACTGATCGACGACCGTTGTGCCGCCCGAGGTGGCCGCGATGCTGCCGACCGGGGCCCCGAGGAAGCCCGACGCCCCTCCCCCTGCCGACGACGGGGCCGGGGCGGGGGAACGCAGGTCAGGCGGGGTCGAGTCGTTGACCTGGGCGACGCGCTGGGTCACCTCGACGCCGGCATCGTCGTCGCCGAACAGCGAGTTCCAGACCGAGCCCAGGGCCTCTTTCACGCCGTTGATGGGGTCGAGGATCGCGCTGTTGATCCAGTTCAGGGCCTGCCCGAACACCCCCATGACGCGATCCCACAACCCGGCGAAGAAGTCGATCAACGGCGACCATGCCTCGGCGAGCATGGCCAGGGGGTCGAACCCCAGCAAGCCGGTGATGTACTCCCACACCGCCACGAACGGCGCCTTGACGGCATCCCACACCCCGCCGAAGAACCCCGCCAGGGGCGACCACAGCGGCTGTAGCAGCGACAGCGGGGAAAACGTCAGCACCCCCTTGATGCTGTCCCAGGCGGCGGACAGGCCCGACGTGACGAACTCCCATCCCGTGGCGAACGCCGACTTGATGCCGCCCCACAGCCCGGCGAAGAAGTCGGACAGCGGCCCCCAATAGCGATAGATCAGCGCCACCGCCGCCACCAGGGCGACGATACCGGCAATGATCAGGCCGATAGGGTTGGCACTCATCGCCGCGTTGAGGGCCCACTGTGCGCCCGTCATGACCGCCGAGCCGGCCGCCGCCGCTTTCTGCGCCGCGCCCATGACCACCATGCCGGTCGCGACCGCGATGGCCCGCGTGCGCGACGCCACCAGGGCGACGTTTGTCTTGATCGTCGACCAGCGCAGGAAGTCGAACGCCTTGCGCCCGAAGATGACCGCATCGGACAGCCCGGCGAAGGCGAAGCGCCCGACAATCGAGGCCGTCATCAGCCCCAGCAGCCCCGCCACGGTGAAGGCCAGCACCTGCCCCAGCACCGGAAAGCGCTCGGACAGGTCGGCGACCGCGGTGGCCGCACTGCCCAGGGCGCCAGCAACGGCAATCACCGTCGGCGCGAACGCCTTGCCCAGCGCCGACGTGGCGTTCTCGACCTGCTGCATCATCAAGTCGGTAGCTTTATTCGGCCCCTGTTGAATAGCTTGGGCCATCGTCTCAGCAACGGAAGTTCCTCGGTTCAGCGCATCGCCCATGCCGTCGATGCCGGTGCGCAGCTCGTCGACGTTGCTGTAAAGCAACTGCACCATGTCGACCGCTTCGTCGGTGCCGAACGCCTTCTTCAGCTCTTGCCCTTCGACCGCGTCGATGGTCTCGCCGTACTTGCTGCGCAGGGCGTCGAGGATTTCCGGGGTCGACAGCAACTGATTGTTGGCATCGGTGAACTTCAGCCCCAGGTCGCTACCGGCCTCGCCCGCCGCTTGGATGAACGCGGCATACTTGGTCGCCGCCTCCGACCCCGACATGGTCTTCTGCAACTGGCCAAGGATCGCCAACTGTTCCTCGAACGGGACGTTCGCCGCCGTCGCCGTCGCCCCCAGGCTCGAAATGGCCGCCGACATCTCGGCACCATTGGTCTTGTACGCCTGCACCGACGACGCGATACCGGCGCTGAAATACTCGCCGAAGCGCATGTCGCGTTCTTCGGCGGACAGCCCCTGCCACCCCTCGATGACGTCGGCGCCGAACGCCTCGAACTGCTGCCGATAGATGCCATAGCCGGTGGCGAAAAGGCTGGTCATCTGGTCGGTCGACGACTTGGTGGCCGCGCCGGTCAGGGCCGCAATACGGGTGAACTCGCCGACCGCCGCGTCGGACAACGACGCGATACCCGACTTGATGTCGTAGGACGCGCGCACGAAGTCCGGCGCCGTGGTGCCGGCCCACTGGTTGGAGAAGTCCCGGGCCGCCTGGGTAATGGCGTCGATACCCTCGGCGCCGATACCCAACGAGGCGATTTCGCCCTGGGCGGCGGCCAGCTCGCCATAGGCGTTGGTAAAGCGGGTGATCGCAAACACCCCGGCCCCGACCTTGGCGGTGTCCATCAGGGCGCCAGAACGCAGGTTGCGATTACGCGCCTGGGTATCGGCCATGCGCTGCTGACGCTTGGCCACGTCGTCGAGCGCCTGCTGTTGCTGTTCGAGGTCGGTGGTGTAGCGCTGGGTTTCCTCGCGGATGCGCCGCGTGGCGTCGTTCAGGTTCTTGGTCGACACCCCGGCATCATTGAGACGGCGCCGGGTTTCCTCCAGCTCGCGATTTTCCTTCTCATGGGACCGCCGTAGCTGGTCGACCTCTTTCTTCGCCCGGTTGAAGTCGCGAGTCAGCGCCTTGGACGGGGAGCCTGCCTCGCGCATCTGACGGGCCAGCTCGTCTACGCGACGCTGGGCCTCGGTCATCTCCTGGGCGGTATCGGACACCCCACGCTTGAGCTTGCGAAAGTGCTCGATGTCCTTCGACAGCCCGCCCAGGCGGTCGAGTTCGTTCTGGCTCGCCTTGACCCGCTCCGACATGCGCTCGGTCTGGCTGGTCACTTTCTGCATGGGCGCGGTGATCCTGTCGACCATGCCCATGATGACGTTAAGCCGAAGGCTGCTATCTGCCATCGCTACCCCCTGAACCAAAAAAAGACGGGCGACCCTAGGGGGTCACCCGCCGCGTCGTTCCTCGGCCTGTTCCTGCGCCTTCTCGTGGCGACGCAGGGCGACGGCATGCCAGCGCATCAACTCATCGACCGACATGGCCTCGGTGCTGCGCGCATCCCAGCCCGTGAACACCAGATAGATGTCGGCCTCGGCCTCCATGATGTCGGCCGGCAGGGCCGTCATTCCGTGAAAAAAGCCACCACCTCCTGTTGCACCGCCAGCAGGTCTTTCGGGGGCAGGGCGTCGAACTCGTTGGCCGTCAGGTTGGAAATGCGCGGCACCAGGGTGCGGTGTGCGTTGACGTCCATGCGCAATACGCTGAAGTTGTCGAGCCCGCGCAGCTCGCCCGACCTCGGCTCGCGTAGCTGCACCTCCTTAATTTCGTTCTCGCCGCGTTTGATGGGGGTCTTCAGGGTAACGGTACGGTTTTCCATTTCGTTAATTCCTTAATTCTTTAAATGTAGATACAACAAGGCGCCAACATGTGCCGGCGCCTAGGCAGCGGTGGGCTGGCTTACTGCGCCAGCGCCTCGCGAATGGCTTGGTTGCGGTCCTCGCCGTTGACGCGAAAGATGTTGCCGAGCTTGTCGATGTGGATGACCTCTTTGCCGTCCAGCTCGAACTCGAACATCTCGACGTCGATGACGAACTTGTTGGTCGACTCCTTCTCGGGGGCCCACTCGTTGAATTCCAGTTCGCGCCAGAACCCTTGTTGTCGAATGACCACGGTCTTGATCTCGCCATCGACGTCGACCGCACCACGCGCGATGAAAACTTCTTCGCGGCTCTCGCGGCTCCCGATCAGACCGACCACGCGCGTGGCATAGTCGGAAATGGTCACCTCGCTTTCGAGCTTTTCGAGGCGACCGATGTCGCGGGCCATATCGCCCGCGACGCCCGCCATCACGACGTCGATGGTCTTGGTCCCGATCTTAGGCAAGGTCATGGTATTGGCCGTGCCCGCGTAGGATTCGTCATTGAAGAAACAGTT
Organism: Halomonas sp. OfavH-34-E; assembly: GCF_024124525.1. Classification (NCBI taxonomy): domain Bacteria; kingdom Pseudomonadati; phylum Pseudomonadota; class Gammaproteobacteria; order Oceanospirillales; family Halomonadaceae; genus Halomonas; species Halomonas sp. OfavH-34-E. Next base: position 22,745 of record NZ_JAMXRY010000047.1, read on the forward strand.
GATGTCCACCAGGACGGAAGGCAGCTTTGCCATGGCTCACGGGCCCCTTATTCGAAGATGGATTCGTTGAACTCGGTCATGACGTGCTGACGGAAGGTCAGCCGCTCGGCGATGTCGTAGAAGCCCAGGGAATAGTCGAAATAGACTTGCCCGGTGCCGGTCGCCGCCTCGTTCAGTTCCTTGTCGACCCACACGTCGCCGTCGCGAATCACGCCGCGCAGCTTCAGGCGACGAATCAGCTTCTTGACGCGCTTGATGACGCCCTCGACGTACTGCTTTGTGACGTTGCGGTCGAGCATTTCTTGGTGGGCGTACATGATCGAGTCGCCCACGATGTAGCGAATGCGCTGGTGGGGCAGCATGGTGCCGTTGGCCAGCCGGTTGCCGAACAGGTAGTAACCGCCCTGCTGGTTGACGATGACCGACACGTTCTCGCTGTTGTACAGATTCGCCTTGCTGGTCGTGGAGCCGATGGCGTGGTCGATGGTTTCCCGCGAGCCCATGATGCCGTAAATCTTGCGGCTCGACGGGCTGTGCCAATAGCCTTCCTCGTTGTCGACGCGCACGATGTGGCCGGCGATGGTCGGCGACATCCAGCGGCCCACGGTTTCCGCGAGGTCGGCATCGAACAGTTTCACGCCGCCATTGACGAAAAAGGCTTCGTCGAGCAACGCCGCCTCGGCGATGACCGCCGAGTAACCGCCTTCACTGCCGTCGATAAGCGGAATCGCGCGCAGCTTCTTGCACACGGTTTCCATCGCCGGCTTCACCTCGGGCAACTGCGAGAAGTCCGGGGCGATGATCAGGCGCGGGCGAACGCCCAGCCGCGACTCGGCGGTCAGCATCGCTTGCAGGCCGGTATAGCTGCCCGTCTCGTCGTCGACGCTGCCGACCACGTTGGCGATTTCCTGCGTCTGGTCGACGCTGTCTTCGGCGACACGCACCACCACGCAGACGGCACCGGCCTGGGTATAGATGTCTTTCAATGCCCAAAACAGGGTGCCGGTGGTGCCGGCGCTGGCCAGCATCTTGTCGCTGTTGACCAGCGTCGGGACGTTCAGCGGGAACACGGTTTCGTCGGCGTCGTCGGCCGTGGCCACAAGGCCGATGGTCGAAGCCGCCAGAATTTCGATGGGCTTGTCGGTGTTCTCAAGCCAGTAGTGTTCGACGCCGTGTAGGTAAGTTCCTTCGGCCATGTGTCAGCCTCTCCTAATGAAGCGGCCCCCAGGGCGGGGGCCGGATTGCAGGCACAAAAAAACCGCCATAAGGCGGGTCGGGGTGGGTGCTTGGGCAAGCTGTTACCAGTCGATGGCTTCCAGCGCGGCCCGGTCCTCGGCCTGACGAGCGGCCTTGATGTCATCCTCCAGGCGCTGACGACGCCCCGTGGCATTGCCGTGCGCCGCGACGAAAGCGTCGGCCTTGGTGATGATGCGGCCGACCAGCTCGGCTTTCCCGATGGGTCGCTCGGCCAGCATCGCATCGAGGTACGGTGTTGCCGGTTCGCTGCCCTGTCCGTTGTTGCCAGCCGGTTCGTGCCACGCCTGCCACTCGCGGGCCTCGCGCTCCTGCTTGTCGAACGACAGCGTTTCGGCGTCGGGGTACTGGTCAAGAATTGACGCCAGGGCCTGGCTGTACCCGGCATTGACTCGCGCAGTCGCCTTTCTGAAGACATCGGCAATCGGCTCGGGCGGCGCTTCGTCCAGCGCATCCGCTGGCGGCTCGACGCCCAGTTCGCTAATCTCGTGACGACTGCCGTCGGCTAGCCAATAGACATGACCACGCCAGTCGGCAACGACGTGCCATGCGCCATCGACAACCTTCGCCGCTTCATGCTCACCTGTCGCCGGCGGGGCCTCAGTCATAGCATTGCCTGGCACTTTTGGCTGCCCACTCATTGGGTCTAGCGGACAATTCCTGCCATCAGGATTGATGACAGTATTATCGTTATGGTTTAAATCCCATATTTTCATCGCTATTCCTCAAATTTTTGTAAGGTAAATAACAGCATTATTCCTAGGTCGGGTTGCTGTTAAAAACCTTGAGTAAGACGTACTATCTCTTTCGTCAGTTAATGAAGAATACTTCATTACCGCACCAGGGTAGTCTCCAATATCGAACCCATCAGACCCATAATCAACCTCATTAAGGTTGTATAGAGTAGAATTGCTTGCAGCAAGATTGTCATCGTATCCACCGACAATAGTTGCCTTCTGCCAGCTCGCAAGATTTCGGCTTGGATCAACACCTCTCCCATGATCCCAGCCGCGTTTAAACTCGCCGCGATCATCAGGAAGGTTGAATGTCGTCGATCCGTCACCGGCTCCATGTGACGTCCCATAGGCAGCAAAGATACGACGATAAGCTGACCGGCCGATTGCCGCTCCATCGTTTTCGACATAGCCTTCTGGCAGCGTCGTTGAACGCCATTCAATCACGGTGCCGGGGCGCACCCCATGCCATTCCATCCAGACATGAGGTCGATTTGCGATATTGGTTGGATCGACGCCCTGCACAGTACCGAATTGATCACGATCGTAAAACTCATAAAACTTGCCGTCAGCACCTCTGGTAATTTCACCTGTCGAATAAACCCTTTCAGAATCGTAAGGCGAAAACTGATCTCCCGACCTTGCCTCGGCAATCATAGGCCCTACAAAATCAGAAACATTCTCTGAACTTAACACCTCAACAAAAGGACTTGCCGTTTTGTTGGCACCCGTCCTGAAAAACATTCTGGTGTCAACTGAGCTTGACCCGTAGGCATAAACTACCATCGGGTTGTCTCCATCCTGGTCACGCTTAGATGGGATATGAACATATGCATAATAAAATCCTGAAAAAACATCAGGAGCGTTATCAGCAGTTTCTATATCAACGAAGTGGCAACTCCCAGGCGGGTAATTCCCATTGAAATCAAATGACCGATTTGTGGCTAGTCGGTCCTTCCCAATACCAAACTGATTGATCGCCTCAAGCACGCCTGCCGCATCTGGAAACTTGTTGGCCTCGCCGGATCTAGCTTCCGTTACAGTGGCTTTTTCAACCATGCCTTGTGCGGTGGTAGTAGCCGACGGGTGGTTGCGACTCTGCTCATGCTTGCCGATTTCGTCGTCGACGTACTTGCGCGTTGCCAGCACCACCGAGGGGTCGACCTTGAGCGTCACCACACTGGTGTCGCTGACCATCAGCACGAAGCGCACGGTCGAGGTTCGCGAACTGCCTTCTTCGAGCACCGGCTTATAGGTCGCTGGATAGTTGCCATACGCCACAAGATCGCCGTCGGCATCAATCACTCCGACTTCGCGAATCGTCCAGCCACCCACGTCGGGGGGCAAGACTTGCTCCATGACCAGCCAGTTCGGATTGTCGGCGTCCTTGTAGACCTGATTGATGGGACCGACCCGAACCTGATTGACCATCGTTTCGCGCTGCTGAACCTGCTCGGGGGTCAACTCCTGACCGCCCCCATCACCAACAACCAGTTGCACGAATTCGACTTGCTCGCCGACGCCGACCGCATTGGCGTACTTCGCCTGCCCGATCTGGGTCAGCCGGGTATAGAACTTCTGAGCCATGGTTAGATTTCCTGCCAGGGGTAAACCGTGGTGACATCGAAGATGTCGGTCACCGCGCCGATGTATAGAGGACCTGTCGACGTCGCATCCTCGATGGTCGGCGGATAGACCATCGTGATGTCACCGTCATAGACCGCCGCGCCGACGTAGGCCGAACCTCGCACCTCACCCAACACGTCAAACTGTTCAAGCACCCGCGTCAGCGGCTTGGTGTTGTTGAGGATGGCCAGCAAATCGTCCTGCATTGCTTCGGTGACGCCTTCGTCGCGAACAATCGCGCGCAGCCGGAAGGTGCCCCGCTCGCGGCGCGGCTCGACCTCCCACCATTCGGTCAGCTCGATGTCGACATTGACCGCCGACAACGCCTGCTCGATGGCCGGGCGGGTGCCCTTCTCGCGATGCACGTCGAGACTCGCCGCGACGACCTGCCGCTTCTTCTGCTCGCTCCAGTGCGTCCGCCACACGTCGACCGACAGCGCCCAGGCGAGAAACGGCAACGCCGCCAGCGGGCACGCCCAGGGGTCCCAAAGCGTGGCGATGGGTATGTCTACGTCCTCGATGCGTGACAGCGCGTCGTCAAGCCCGCGTTCCATCTCACCAAGGTGCGGGGGAAGTAACGTCGCCATCAGCCACCCCCGACCTGATAGGCCACCGTCAGCGCCGTGCAATAGGGCGCTTGATGGACCTCGGGCCGCACGTCGGACCAGCCGTTCAACACCACTTCCTCGACGCCTTCCACAGTCAGGGCGTGGTCGAGCGCCGAGCGCACGACGCTCAGCCCGAAGCGGTGCCGAGACTCGACATACACTCGGGCCGCATCCTCGGCGACCTGACGGGCCACCTCCGGGTCGGGGCCTTCCTTCATGATCAGCGTGGCGTCGACGACGTAGGGCAGCACCTCGCCGGCCGCTACGGTGATCAGGTCGGCCATGGGGCGCTTGCCCCACAGATAGGCATAGACCGTCGCGCGTAGCGCCTCGCTGGGCTCCCCGTCGCCGCTGCGACTCAACACGTAGATGATGCCCTCGCAGGGCGCCGGACAGACCGCCTTGGCGTCCTTGACGTCGGGGTCGGCCGAGCGGGCGTTGTACTCGTAGGCCCCTTTGGGGCCGGCTACCGACAGCCCCTCGGGCGACAGTTGCAGGCGCTCGCGGTAGTCGTCGTCGCTCTCGCCCTCCAGCCTGACGACCGGGCTGCCGTCGGCGTTGCGGTAGTAGGTTGCCCCGATGTGATCGAGTTCGGCGCCCATGGCATAGGCGAGCATCAGCCCTCGCGCCTGCTCGTTGGCATCCTGCCGCAACAGCAGTTCGCGGTAAGCGCCAGCCAGGGCGACGCGATAGGCCGGGTCCGACGGGCTGGCGTTCTCCAGCGAGGCCCGTTCGGCGATGGCCTCGACGATGGCCTCATAGTCAGCCTGCTTGACCACCGTCAGCGGGGGCAGCAGCGAAAGGTTAATTCCATCCATTCCACATAATCCCGTGTGTGTCGTCGGTGGTGATGCTGACCGCCCGCCCATCGATCAACAGCAGGCCCGAGACCGCGATGCCGACCTGGGCGGCGTCGGGCTGGGATAGCTGCATGTCGCGAAGGCGGAAGTCGTCGAGCCCGTTGGCCGGGTTGTTGATCGCCTCGGCGAGCCGAATGTAAGCGTCCATGTGGAACGCCTCGTTGACCGTGCGGTCGAGCAACTCGAACATCCGCGACCCGAAGTCGCGGCGTCCGACCACCGAACCGATGGGCGTGTTGATGACGTCTTCGAGGCGCTGTCGAAGATAAGGCACGCCCTCAATCAGCGCGCCGGTCGCTCTGTCCGTGCCTTTCTTCATTTCGTTAATTCTCTATTGCTTCTGGCCCGGCTTCGGGCCGCCGTGGTCGTGGCCGTTGTAGATGTCTCGGTCGGCCTTCATCGAGCGCTTGCTGTCGGCAATGTCGCCACTGGCCTTGATACTCCCCTCGACATCGAGGTCGCCGACAATCTTGGTCGCGCCATTGATCAACACCCCGCCCTCGGCGGTGACCGTCGCGGTGCCAGGGCCCGCCACCTTCAGGTCGAAGTGCTTGTTGCCCCGGTGGTGGCTCATCGTCGAACCGTCCCCCCAGGCGATCAGGAACAGGTCGGGGTCGCTCGACGGGGCCGGCATGGCGGCGTGGTAGCTGCCCGGCAGTATCTCGCCCAGGGACAAGTCGCCCTCGCTGATCACCGTCACGCCTTCGCCGACCTCCGGCGACCACCACACCGTCGCGCGGCCGGTGCGTATGGGCTTCCACTGAAGCCACGCCGTGGTCATGCCGCCGCCGTAGGCCACTCGGGCAACGTGACGAGCGTGATCGACCGCGACCACCTTGCCGCGCACGACCATCTGTGCGACGCGTCGTTCGAGTTCTTCGAGCCGCGCCAGCACGTCGCCATAGCTCGCCTCGGCCATGCCTTACCCCTTGTCGTAGTCGTCTTCGTGGCCGGGTCCGACGTTCGGATACTCCCCGATGAAGACGTCGGTCGGCAGGTAGTCGGGCAGCGTCTCGGGCTCGCCCAGGTGGAAGACCTGTTTCCAGTTGACCACCCAGCTCTCGAACCCCTTTTCGTCGGGTTTGAACATTCCGGGATAGGCCGACAGTTCGGTGGGGCGCGCCACTTCGTCACCCAGCCCCCAGCGATTGCCGTCGACGAACTGGATCACCAGGGCCGCGAAGTTCCGTATCGCCAGCTCTACCCGTGACGTTGTCACACTTAGAATGCAGTGCGCGGCGAACTCGACTTCGACCGGGGTCTTGCCGTTGCTGGCCTTTCTGCCGGGCTGCATCTCGATCGCCTCGATCAGCACGGCCGGCGAGGTCACCGCCTGCCCACCCTGAAGGGGCTTGTAGGCATCGACCGTTTTCAGCCACGGCATGGCCTCGCGAAAGGCCGCCTCCATGGCGTCATGCCCAGCGGTCAGGCCGTCGTCAACGTTGGTTTTCATGATTCACCGCGTAGTTAAGTTCCTGTTCGATCAGCTCACCGAAACGCGCTTCGGCGCGCCGCTGATACCGCTTGAAGACCTCGGCGGCGAGGGTATCCAGGGGGATGCCGACCCGCTGTACCGGAAAGCGCCCGGACAGCTCAGGCGGCACCCCGGCGCCACTCGACGGCTTGCGAGGCTTGCCCATCGTGAAGTGCCCGGCGCTGGCGTTACGCCGGCTGCGAATCCACACGTTGGCCTCCGGGTTGTAGATGGTGGCCACGAAGGCACCTTCGTAGCGGTGCTTGCCGACACTGGTGCCCTTGCGCGTTTGCCTCGGATTGCCGGCGTTCTCGGCCGCCAGCGGCAACGAGCCGAACCACAGAATGTGCACCCGGTCTCTGCCGGTGCCGACCACCGAGGTCGTCAGGCGCGGTTTCAGGGCCTTTTGCGGCACCTTGGTCGCGGCGCTGATCTCTCGCGCGATGCGGGTCTTCAGCCAGCGAATGGTTTTCTTGATGGCCCGGTCACTGGCCTTCTGTAGCTGGTCGGGCGTGGCCTGTATCGCGGCCGTCGCCCGGGTGATCTCCCGCGCGAAGTTGAGTTGAACGCTAACGCCAGCCTGGGCCATCGCTGCCGCCCTCCGGTGCCGGTTCGCTGTCGCTGTTGGCCAGCCACAGGGTCATGAAGCCTTTGCCGTCCGGGTGGTGGTCGGCGACGTAGTAGCTCGCGCCATCGATCTCGACGCGCCACAGGTTGCTGACGCCTACGCAACGACTCGACGGCACGGTAAAAATCGGCCGGCGCCGGTTGAGTGTCAGGCCGCCGCTCTGCGCAGTACCACGCTTGCCGGCCTCCGCCTCGATGACCGCGTTGTCGAAGATGCCATCGAGGTCGTAAGGCTCCCCCTCGGGGGGAATCATCCGCCCGGTGGTATCGGCCACCATCGAAAAGGCGCGCTCGGTGAAGCGATTCAAACGTCGGGGCATGATGTCCTCGCATAACGGAAAGCCCGCCAAGACGGCGGGCTTTCGGTTATGCCCTGCCCTCATGGGCAGGGCATCTTTATTTCGTCATTTCTTTAAATGACGATCAGGCGGGGCTATAGCCGAGCACGTCTTGCAGCAGCAAGCCGCAATCCGGCGCGACGACCAGTTCCTTGACCGACTCGCCGACACGCACCACCTCGCCGCCGCGAAGGCCGATGTCCTTGTCGTACCACTGGCCGGCGAAGCGGTCGCCGTGCTGGGCGGTGATGCCCCAGGTCATGCGGCCGTTGCTGGTGTCCGCCTGCCCGTCGAGGTAGGTAAAGGCCGCATGGCCGGACCACGCGCGCTTGATCTCCGGGGCCTTGCCCTTCTTGGCGATGTTCATGCGCGCCTCGCCGACGAACACGTTTTCCAGCTCCAGCAGCTCGGCCACCTGCTGCACCGTCAGCGAACCACGGTCACCGCTGTTACCGTGCATCGCCGCGACCATGCTGCGATTGGTGCGTAGCTGGGTGAACTCGGCGCGGCCGATGGTCAGCGCCGTGGGGCGCATCAGCGGCAGGTCGAGTTGTTCCAGCAGGAACGACAGCAAGTCGGCATCCTTGTTGTCGAACTTCTCGGCATTGGCCAGGCTCTTTTTCGTGCCGTGGTTGGCCGGGTTGAACAGCGTCTGCGCGGCGCGAACCTCGCGGTTCAACAGGATCAGGTCGGTCAGTCCCTCGGTGGCGTGATCGAGAGGGTCGTAACCTTCCGGCGCGTTGTCGATGTCGCTTTGCGGCACACCGTCCTGAAGACCGTGGTCTTCGGTGCTGTCGGTCTGCTCGCTCGCGTTGAACTCGACTTCGTTGGTCAGGCCCTTGCGGGACACGCTGTCCTCGACCAGCGCCAGACGCTCGACCTTGTCGTACTTCCACCACTTGAAGGACTCGGCACCAACCGGCACGCGCGGCAAGACGAAGTCGGCGATCAGGCGGTTATTGCGGTAGGCGATGGCGATGGCCGTGCGTACCGGATCAATCGGGAAAGGGCGTTTCATGCGCTATCTACTCCAGTGACTCAGAAAAAGGGACGCCCGATCAGGCGCCAGCGGCCGGCACGACGCCGGCTTCGAGCCAGACGTGACCGATGACCCCGGCAGTGCCGTCATGCTCGGCCCGGGCGGCGTAGGGCTCACCAGCGGCGGCGACGACCGCCTTGCCGTCGGCGTTGGCGGTCAGCGGGTCGCCGTAGGCGATGGCGGCGCCGTACTCGACTTCACCGATGCCCTGGCGAGTCACGTCGACTTGCTGCCCCGGATCAGCCCCCAGGGAGCCCGAAACACCCAACATGGCGTCGGCAGCGGCGGTCGACTGAATTGCCCCGCCCTCGTCGGGGGCATAGGCGACGAAGCGATAGGGGGCGATGGCCGTATCGGCGCGGTATCCCTTGATGAAGGTCGGTTTCATGACTTAGCGGCTCCAGTGAGTTGACGGACGGCGGCGGCAAACGACAGTCGCTCGCCGTTGGCGGCGGCCTCACGCACCAGCCCATGGGCTTCGTTGGCGACGGCCTTCGAGTCGACGCGAGGCTTCGTGTCAGCCGACGCGGCGATGTCCTCGACGTCGTTGGCCGGGGTGTTCTTGGCGGCGTCGATGTGGCCCGCCGACGCCTCTCGCTCGGCTGCCAGCACCTTGACGGCGGCCTGCTCGCCGGTGGTTTCGCCATCCAGCGCCAGCGTCTGAATCAGCGCTTCGTGGCCCGGCATCGCCTGGGCAAAGACACCCTTCACGCGGGCGTTCTCACTGGCGGCGCCTTCCTTGCGGGCGGCCTCGATGGCCTCGGCGTGGCCCGCGCTGGCGTCCTCCCGCCCCTGGGCGGCGATGGCCTCGAAGGCATCGGGATGTTGTGCTTGCAGTGCCTCGGCGACAGCGGTCGCCGTCGCCCCTTTCTCGATGGTCAGAACCATGGCGTTATTGCCCTCTTGCTTGCGGTTAGCGGCGGGCGTTGCCGCCGTCGCTCGGTGGGTGGCCGCGACGCGGCCTTTCGTGGTGGTACTGCCGGACAACTCGGCGATGACGCCTTCGAGACTCCCCAGTCGGTGCGCCAGTCCCGCCTCGACGGCATGACGGCCGATTAGCACGCCGCCGCTATCGCCGGCCGCGACGACCTCGTCGGGCTCTAGCCCCAGGTTGCGCGCGACACGCTCGACGAAGACGTCGGCCATGGCGTCGATGGACTCCAGGGCTTTCGCCTTGCCGTCGGCGCTGTTCAGGTCGGGGCGCTTGTTGGGCGACCGGCTCGACACCAGCTCAACGGTCTGAACGCGCTCGTCGTCCTTGACCAACCGATAGGTGGCCACGACCCCGATGGAGCCGACTTGCGCGGTGTCGTCGATGACGATCTCGTCGCAGGCGCTGGCCAGCCAGTAGGCCGCCGAGGCCACACCCCCGCCGCCATAGGCGACGAGGGGCTTCGTGCCTCGCGCGGCATAAAGCTGGTCGGCCAGCTCGTTGATGCCGGCCGCCTGCCCGCCCGGCGAATCGATGTCCAGCACCACGGCGCGAACTGCGGGGTCGTCGATGGCGGCGGTAATATCGGTGGCCAGCCGGGCCACCGTGGTGCCACCACAGATGTCGGTGAAAAACGAGGCGTAGCGGGAAATGACCCCGGTCACCGGAATAACCGCGACGCCGTCACGGTTTACGGCGGTTCGGGTGCCATTGACCGGCAGGCCCTCGCGTTTCAACACCGATTCCAGGTCGCCACCGCCCAGCGGGTTGCGCTGGGCGATGTCGGCCATGGTTTCGAGCACGTTGGGCAACAGCGCCCATTGCTGGCCCGCGAGGAATTGCAGGGCGTAGCTCATGACTCAGGGCCTCCAGGCAATGAAAAGCCCGACGCTTGGCCGGGCTTGTCGTTCTCGTCGGGGTCTTCCTCCGGGTCCGCTTCCGGCCCGGCATCGTCGGCCGTCGATGGCCGCCACTTGCGGCGCTCCTCGATGCGACGCTGTTCGTTCATCTGCGACCAGCTCTCGCCGACCAATCGACGCGCTTCGCGCTCATGGGTCGTGATGCCCACCTTCAAGCGTTTCTCGGCGGCGTTGGCCGCCTTCAGCTCGTCGATTTCGCCCATCACCGGGCCATGCCACAGCGCGCGACAGTAGGCGCGACGAATCATCGGGTCCTTGAAGAACCCCGGCATGTGCAACCGCCCGCGCGCCACCGCCTCGGCGATGATGGCTTCGTAGTAGGGCTGACAGACGTTCACCACCACGTCGGCCCGGTCGACCAAGATGTAAGACGCAAATTGCAGCAGCGCCGCCCGGCTCGCCGAATAGCTGGCCGTGAAGTGCTTCAACAGGATCTCGAACGGAATGCCGAGCGCCCCACCGATCTGCCGCCACAGCGCGGTGACGAACGGGTCGAACTGCGCATTCGGGCGGCCCGGGTTGGCCGTCTCGATGCTCTCGCCCTCGTCCAACTCGGTGACCAGCCCGTCACCCAGGCGAAGGTCGCGCGGCTCGGCGTCGTCGTAGTCGTCGTCGCTATCCGCGCCAGCACCCGGGGCGTAGGGGTCCCGCGCGCCGCCGCTTTCCGACTTGATGAAGACGGTGAACTTCGACGAAATGACCGACGCCATCAGCTCGGCATCGACGTAGCGCCCCGCCTGCTTGATGACCTCGATCACCGGCGACAAGTCGGGAATGCCCCGCGTCTGCCCGGCTCTCAGGTTGTGATTCGACAGAATCAGCACGTTGCGGCTGCCGTTGTCCTGATACAGCGGCACCCGCTGCCAGCGCGCCTTGCCGCGCACGAAGCGCCGCGTCGGGTTGCCCTGCAAGACGTGGATCGCCGATGTGGCGCCGTTCTCGTCCAGCTCGAAGCCCCCGGACATGGCGTCGTCGTCGGGCTTGTTGTTGGGGTTGCACACCCGGTCCGCCTCCACCGAACGAAAGCGGGTCCAGTAGGGCCAGTCGCCACGCTCGAAGAACGGCAGCAACAGGAAGGCGTCGCCGTTGGTGCGGCTTGAGTGATACAGCTCGGCTTGCTTCTGGTAGAAGGTCTTTCGCCGCGAGGCGTCCCCTTCCGGCGACCCGGCCACCAGCTCGAACTCGCGCAGTATCTTGGCCTGCAACGCCTCGGCCTGTTCCGACGACAACCCCAAAAAGTCGGCGTCGATGCTCGGCTCGGGGCGTAGCCCGGTGCCGATGACATAGGTCGTCTTGGTCTTCAGCGCACCGTGCGCTATCGGGTTGTTGCGCTCCAGGTCGCGCGACCGCGAGCGCAGCGTGTCGAGTTCGGGGTTAAGGTCGCCGTCGGCGTCTCCCTTGCTGGTCCGCCAGCCCTTCAGGGCCGGGCGAGACCGCGATGCGCCGGTGAAGGCGCCCGATGCTTCGATCTGCATGCGGGCGTGGACCCTTTCCCGCGCGGCGACCGGATTGAAATAACCCACGACCCGGTCGATGACGTTCATCTTCATACCGGCACCCCCTGCCGAAAGCGCGGGCCGCTGCGTAAGCGGCGTTCCAGATAGGCTTGCCGCGCATACAGCTCCTTGAGGTTGGCCATAGTCACCTGCCGCGTGCCGCCTGCGGTGGTGATGGTGACGCTTTGCCCGCCTTCCAGAATATCGAGAATGGCGCCTTCCAGCGCCTCAAGCTCGCGCGTGATGCGCTGCCGTTCCTGTCGCGTCATAGCTCGCACTCACTGACGACCCCGCGCCGACGGCGCCGCTTGCGATTGCGAGGCGGGGCCGGGTCGGGCTCGGGCTTGGGTTTCGGTTTCCGGGGGGCGACGGGTTCGCCGCCATCGTCGGCGCGCGGCGGAGTGTCGTCGCCATCATCCGGCTTGGGTTCGTCGATCATTTCATCGCCCTTGTGTGGTAGCCGGTGGACCTGCTCAAGATGCGCACCGGCCGCCGCCAACACCTCGGCGTCGAAGAAGTGGTTGTCGGTGCGCAGCTTCTGCCAAAACACGTCCCCCGATTGCGTGACCATGCGCGCCTCGGCGACCACCTGCTGGCAATAGTCGTCGGTCGCGTCCTGGGATATGAACCACGCCCCAGGCTGATCGACCGGCCAATCGATGCGCGCGTGAACCCAGCTCTTGAAGTGATGGGTATGCACCAGCATCAGTTTCAGCGGCTGCCGTTCGTGTCCCTTCTGGTCGATGTCGGTGAACTTGTAGGGCTTGTCCTGACGCTTCCGCCCCTTGGTCGGGATGGCCCGACCGTAGTGGTGGCGACAGAACTGGTAGACCATGTGCACCGGGGCCGACTTGCCGCCCGGCTTGTAGCCCGAGTCGACGAGCATGCGGTGAATCGGCATCCCCCCATAGCGGGCTTGTAGCAACTCGCCCAGGGACTGCCACACGGGTTCATGCTCGGTGTCGCCCCATATTTCCCCGGCATCGACCAGCCACGACGATGCGTTGTAGCCGAAGGCGCGCACCACGTAGACCAGCCGGTCGCCCTGTACGTCGACGCCGGCAATGATCAGTTGGCCGCCGCGCGGCAGCTCACCGAAGGCATAGGGCCGACGAAGGTCGGCGACCTTCTCCCACTTGGGCGCTTCGCCGACCACCGAATAGAGTTCGCCGAAGCCGGTGTTCACCGCCGCCTGAATACGCCCGGGGTCTCCCGAGCGCACCGCCGCGACGTAGGTCTTCGCCCGATGGCCGAACGACCGCCAGGGCGAGCACAGGCCCGACACCCAAAACGTCGCTTCCGGGTTGCCGTCGTCCGGGGACAGATACAGCCCGAAGGGCACCACATGCTGTTCGCCACCCTGTTCGATCAGCGCACCATCGTCGGTGTAACCGTAGATTCGCTGGCCCGGCGCCACGAACACGCCCCGGTCGTTCATCCACTCCTTCGCGTCTTCGAGAATCGCCGCGCCGGTATGCGGACACGTCAGATAGGCATGCTTCAGCGCCTCGGCCGGGGTGCCTTTCTCGTCGAACCACAGCAGGTTGAAGCGCGGCACGAAATAGCGCTGGCAGTCCGGGCAAGGCACCGCCCATTCGTGTCGCGTGCCCTCCTGCCACAACCGCCAAATCGGCGAATGCACCGAATCGCTGGGCTTCCAGCGGTACAGCTCGGCCTCGTCGTCGTACTCGGCTTCGAGGGTGCCGACCGTCGGGGTCGATACCGACGTGACGCACCCGTCGATGAAGTTCGACACGCGCGCCTCGGCCAGCGCACGCGGGTCGCCCTCGCCGCCGACGTTGTTGCCCATGCGGTCGCGCTCGTCGAGGAAGACGTCTCGCGAGGGGTGCGACGCCAGCTCGGTCGCCGAGCCGGCCCAGCCGAAGCCGATGCGCTGCCCGTTGATGAACTTCTCGTTGATCGTTTCCTTCTTGCCCTTGGCCAGCGCCTCCCACAGCCGAGGCACCGACTTCAGCAGCTTGGTGAAACGATCCTTCGACACCGACTCGACGTTCTTGCGGGTCGGGCCGATGTACAGCACCGGGCCCGGGTCGTCGTCCATCCGCCAGCCGATGCCGTTCAACAACACGCCGTCGGTCTTCGACATCTGCGCGCCCATGACCGCCGACACGGCGGTATACATGGGGTCGCGAATGGCGTGCGTGATGCCCTTCACCCAGGGAGCCCGGCCGCTGTTCCACTGGCCGGGCTCCGGGCTACCGGGCGGCAACACACGATTCGCGTCGGCCCATTCCCAGGCGCTGCGCATGGGTGGCGGCCTAAGCGCTCGGCTCGCCGACGTCAGAATCTTCCGAATCCGTAATGGCATGAATGTCGATGCTCTCTAGCATGTCGGCGCACACGTTCAGGGCGCGGGTCACTTCGCCGTCCCATATCTGAAGCCCTTCGGCCTCGTTGCGCGCGGTGATGACTTTCGGAATCACCTTCCGGCCGACCGGCCGTAGAATCATCGCCAGTTGCGTCATGGCCTCGACCAGTACCCGCTCGGTCTGCTCCAGGTCGATCAGGCGCTTTTCCTTCTCGCCGCGCTCAAGGGCACGAATCGCAGCATCGTGTTCGCGTAGCTGACGCTCCGCGCGAATCTTCAACAGTTCCTCGTCGGCGTAGGTGGTTTCGTCCTCGCCACCTCGGCCGCTGCCGATCTGCTTGGCGACCTCGCGTTCTATCTCCCACTGGATGGCGTGGCCCAGGGTGATGCGCAGCGGGTCGCCTTTCTTGCCGCTGCCCTCGTAGGGCAACCCTTGCTTGATCCAGTTGGTTACCGTTCGTTCGGACACGCCCCGGGCTTCCGCGTACTCGCGTTTGTTCAGCTTCATAGGAGCGCGTCACCGTTCAGGGTTGGATTGACCGGGAATTTCCAGCCATTCCAGCTTTTCCGTCGGGGGCACTTTTCAGACGCCGCAAGGGCTAGGGCAAATTCCCCCGCGTGAAAAACTGGCGATATTCATGGAAGAAAGGACCGATTTTCCGAAAACCGAAAAACACGCAAACCGCGCGGGCCTGCCGACCGTGTAGTCAAAATTTCGCGCCAGAGGGACCCGTGGGGGTCGGGGCCGAGCGCAACAACACGTAGCCAAATGATCTAATAACCATTGCCTTTCAATGCCTTATAGAAAGAAAAACACGCGAAAACGCCGAGCCCAACGGCCCGGCGATGAAGTCGTCACGGCAATTCGTGACCAGACTGACGCTGAATGCACCCCTGAACCTGCACCGCGCAGGACAGCAAGGCCCCCTCTAGCTCGTCGACGGCGGCCCGCCAATCGTCATTCGTCACCAGCGCCGGGCGGCCCGGCAATTGGCACGGGGTCAGCGGGCAGGCCGGGGGCTCGACGATAATCGGCGGGGTTGGTGGTGTCGGGTCGCTGGTAGCGCACCCCGAGAGTGCGAGGCACCCCCCTATGCAAATAATCGCGAACGGCTTGGTCATTGCGTTTCAGTTCCTCGAAGCTCGCGCGCTGCGCGGCGCCCTGGGCGTCCAGGGTCTGGCGTAGCGTCTGAATCCCCCGCTCGACTTCAACCAGCCGGGCGGCCCGGTCCCGCTGCCCGTCCAGGGCGGCCGTCAGTTGCGACAGCTCGGCGGCCTGCTCGTCGAGTCGCGCCTGTAGCGCTTCGGCGTTCTGCTCGATGGCGTCGCGCTCGGTGGCCACCACCTCCCAACGCCAAAAAGCCAGGGCGCCGGCCACTGCCAACGCCCCGACCCCTATCAACTTCAGGTTCATACCTTGCCCCCGCACCAGTCGCGTCCCTTGTCGGTCACGGTCAACGTCGTGTTCAGCCGCTGGCTGACGGCGCTTTCGCGGGCCGGCCCCTGCCGAAGATACCCCGCGTCGACCAGCGGCCTGACCCGCGCCGACATCGAGGCCGTCGAAATGCCTATGGCCATGGCCAGTTCGTTGCGCGTCATGCCGGGGTGTCGCAGCAGGTGGCGCACGATGCGCTGTTGCTGGCTCGCCGCCATGCCGCTGCGAATCACCTTCATGTGGCTATCGTGCTGAACTTCGCGCGATGTTTCGGGGTGCATCGTTCACGCCCTCCAGACAAAGCTCGCGCTCGGCGGCGCGGCGCCGCACCAGCCCGCGAAGGCGCTTGCCTCCGGCATAGACCCAGCGCGGCAACTCGTTACAGGCGCCGACGACATCGCCGGCATTGAGCTTGCGAAGCAGCGTCGAACGACCGAAGGCGCCGGCCCCGACGTTGAACACAAACGACACCAGGGCCGCCCGGGTTGTCTCGGCGATGGGCACCGTAACGCGACGGTCGACGGCATCGAGGGCGACACCCAAATCAGTACGCAGCAAAGCCCGGCATTCATCCGGGGTCTTCGTCTGCCCCGGGCCCGCCGTGGCCGTATGGCCATCGCACACCGTCCACACTCCCACCGCGTCGCGGTAACTGCTCAGCTCGGTGCCCTCGAAATAGGGAACGATGACCAGCGACATCGCCAGGGCGCCACCGCCTGCCGCCGCTGCAAGCCGTTTACTCAAAGCCATCACTTCCCCCTCGCCGACGGCGCTCATCCAGGTACTTCCACACGTCAAAGCCAAGCCTCAGAAAGACGGCAATGATGCCCAGCGAGGTGACGACGTCCGAGACAACAAGCTGCACGCCTCCAAGCTGGAGTAGTGGCATATTCAGTACCGACACGACGTCACCGGGCGTCGGGGTGATCGACACCCCGGCGGTCTGGGCTTTCGCGGCGAGACTGGTCGCGGACACGCCAGACCCGCCGCCGTAGGCGATCAATCGTCCGGTATCGAATTTCATGGGCATCTCGGAATGGCAGGCACAAAAAAACCCGGCCGAAGCCGGGTGATGAAAACGTCGCAGGGAACTGAAGGGTAAGGGGCTTAGCGGCCTACTGGCGCAGCAAACCACCTTGGCGCTAACGATAGCCAGAACTGCCAAACCTTGCAACACATATCGTGTAAAAGGCCGCATTTCGTGTAACCACAAGGCGCAAAAAGACCCCTTCGGCACCGTCCAGCAGCCCCCTTGAGCGCCTGAAAAATACTCCTATGGGATAGATTCGGCGATTCCATGCCAGCCCGCGCCGTTACCATGACCGTGCCCGCTTACGGTTGCGGGTCGGTCTAGGCATCGTCTCGGCCAAAGCATCATTAAGACCATAGGCCAACAGCCATTCGTGATAGTCGTTCAATGCCGCCTCGGCCTGACGCTCGACATAGGTGTGAATGTAGGTCCGGTCCAACTTTGACAAGGCATGATTCAACAACAGCTCGCCCACCATGTAATCGACTCCCAGGTCAGCCCATGCAGTACGCGCCACCTTGCGAAGATCGTGTGACGACCAGTGCCCGGCGCTGATCTCCTTCACCCACCCCGACGACACCACCGCCGACACCGGCTTGCCGTTGTGGTCAGGGAACAGGAACACGCCGGTATAACCACGCTCGCGCTGCCAGTCGTGATAACAGCTCAACAGCTCGACGGCATGCTCGGTCAAC
>NZ_JAMXRY010000048.1:0-38951 GCF_024124525.1 Halomonas sp. OfavH-34-E
GCCTCGACGAAGCCGTCGAGCGCCTCGCCCTTGACCGCGATCACCAGCCCCGGGTTGGTGCAGAACTGGCCGGCCCCCATGGTCAGCGAGCCGACGAAGGCCTCGCCCAGCTCCTTGCCACGGGCCTTGAGCGCCTCGGGCAGCAGGAACACCGGATTGATCGAGCTCATCTCGGCGTACACCGGGATCGGCTCGGGACGCGCCTGGGCGGTCTTCATCAGGGCGGTGCCACCGCTGCGCGAGCCGGTGAAGCCCACCGCCTTGATCCGCGCGTCGCTGACCAGCCCCTGGCCGACCTCGCGACCGGAGCCGAACAGCAGCGAGAACACACCTTCCGGCAGTTCACAGCGGGCCACCGCCTTCTGCAGCGCGCGGCCGACCAGCTCGGAGGTGCCGGGGTGGGCCGAGTGGGCCTTGACCACCACCGGGCAGCCGGCAGCCAGGGCGGATGCGGTGTCGCCGCCGGCCACCGAGAACGCCAGTGGGAAGTTGGAGGCGCCGAATACCGCCACCGGACCCAGCGCAATATGGCGCTGGCGCAGGTCGACCCGCGGCATCGGTTCACGGTCCGGCAGGGCCGGATCGTGCCGCACGTCGAGCCATTCGCCGGCGCGCACCACCGAGGCGAACAGACGTAGCTGGCCGCAGGTACGGCCGCGCTCGCCCTCAAGACGTGCCTGGGGCAGGCCGGACTCCTGCATGGCGCGCTCGATCAGGGCATCACCGAGCGCCTCGATCTCCTCGGCAATGGTCTCAAGAAAGGTCGCACGGGCCTCGAGGCCGGTTTCGCGGTAGCTATCGAAGGCCGCCCAGGCCAGTTCGCAGGCGCGCTCGACCTCAGCCTTGGAACCTGCCTTGTAGCCAGGCTCGAGGGTCTCGCCGGTGGCCGGATTGACGGCGTGGATGGGCTCGCCCTTGGCCTCGATGGCCTGGCTGCCGATCAGCTGCTTTCCTTCCAATGAATACATAAAAACTCCTTGAAAATTTGCCTTAAAGCGAATCGATTACCGGCTTTGAAGCTGACACGCGCTTCAGCACATTGCTCAACGGGCGCGTGGTGATATCACACTCGATACGCATTTCATCACCATCTTCAAGGGCAATATCATCACCGAAGCTCAGTACCGCGGCGCCAAAGAAGTGAACATGCAACTGGTTCGGCTGACAAAAGGTTGCATACTTGAAGTGGTGGTATTCAAGGTTACTCACCGAATGACACATGTGCTTTTCACCGCTCATGAAGGGGCGATGCCAAAGCTGTTCGCCACCCCGATGCAATGACACATTTCCCTTGATCTCCTCGGGGAGTTCGCCAACGAAAATCTCGGGACCGATGCTGCAATCGCGCAGTTTTGAATGCGCCAGATACAGGTAGTTCTGTTTTTCCGTTACATGATCGGAAAACTCGTTTGCCAGGGAGAAGCCGACTCTGAAGATTCGGCCTTGGTCATTGACGATGTAAATCCCGGCAAGCTCGGCTTCTTCCCCACCATCCAGGGCGAAGTCCGGCATCGTGATCTCGGCAAAAGGGGCGCGTAGCGTATGACCCGTGCCCTTGTAGAACCATTCAGGCTGCGCACCGACCTCGCCTGCTGCGGGCTTCCCTCCGGCGACACCCAGGTCAAACATGCGCTGAGTATCGGTGGGCTGTGCCGTCTTCGCCTCGACGTTCTCGCCTTCATGCATCTGGCTACGCGGAGCCGCGCTGCCAAGATGGGTCAGACCGGTCCCGGTCAACAGCAGGTTGGCAGGCTCGGGGTGGGTGATCGGTGCGCGAAGACGGCCCTCGCTGATGGCCTTGTCGTAGGACAGGGTGGCATCCGTGCGAAATTCGGACAGCACAGCGTCCAGCTTACGCTCCTGGTTCGCCGCATGAAGCGCAATGGTGTAGAGAGGCTGTGCCAGCAGTTCAAGCTCATCGCCGTTGACGATAGCCGCAACGCCCTCATTACTATCGTTTACCACTTGTACAATATGCATGAATATCTACCTTGTTAATTAATAAACGCAAGGGACAAGCCAGGAATATAAGTAATAACCAGCAGCGCAAGCAGCAGCACCAGGAAGAAGGGAAGCGAGGACCTCAGGAATTGCAAGGTGTTCAGCCTGGCGATATTACAGCTCACGAACATCAGCACCCCGAGAGGCGGAGTGATCTGCCCGATCAAGAGATTGAAGAGCATGATGACGCCGAAATGGACGAGACTGATATCCAGAGCGTTCAGCAGCGGAATCAAGATCGGAACGAGGACGATGATCACGGCGATGGTTTCCATGAACATGCCGATAACCAGCAATGCAAGGTTAAGCAGCAACAGCACCATCAACGGATCGTCAGTCAGCCCTGTAATCCATGTAACCACCTCCTGCGGCGCTTGCAGAATGCTCAGCGACCAGGCCAAGGGGGCCGAGGCAGCGATAATAATCAGGATGGAAGCAGCTTCACGAGATGTTGAAACAAGAAGCCCGCCCATATCCTTCCAGCTTAATGTCTTGTAGACAAACTTTCCGACGAAGAAGGAATACGCGACAGCGACAGCGGCAACTTCGGTAACCGTAAAGATCCCCATCCGAAAGCCGACGATGATCAGCACGGGCATCAGTAGCGCCCATACCGACTTCTTGAAGTAGCTGGCCACGCGAGAACGTTGGAAGCCTTCATCCTTCGGGTATTGCTTGACGACGCTGATACCGGTGATAAGAAGGGTCAGCAGCAGGGCGATCAGAAGGCCTGGCAAGATGCCCGCAATGAAAAGATCGCCGATGGAGATATTGGCCTGCCAGCCGTACACCACCATCAGGATCGAAGGCGGAATGATCGGCGACAGCGTGGCAGAAGAGGCGGTCAGCGCAACCGAGAACCCCCGATCGTAGCCGTTTCGCTCCATCTGCGGGACCATGACCCGCGTGGTGGCTGCACAGTCGGCAAGAGAAGACCCGGAAATGCCCGCCATCAAGACGCTGGAAAGAACGTTGACGTGGGCGAGCCCGCCTCTCAAGTGGCCTACCAGCGACCGTGTAAAATCAAAAAGCCGTTCGCTGATGCCACTCTTGTTCATGATGCCGCCGGCGAGCATGAACAGCGGTATTGCCAACAGTGGAAAGGATTCGACCCCGGAAGAAACCCGCTGAGCCAGAACATTCAGCGGAATATCCAGAGAAATAATGGATACGACAGAGGCGCCGAGCATCGCCAGGGCGATCGGCATACCAAGGAGGATCAGGGAAAAAAGTATAGCGAGTATAATAATCAGCATTTCACACCTATACATTTTCCATGTCGGTTTCGAATGCATTGAAAGAGCATTCGACCACAGCGTTCACCATTAAATGAAAAACACTGAACACAAAGAATATCGGCATCGCATAGGCGAACCAGGCAAGCGAGATACCCAGAATAGGAGAGGTACTGCTGGCAACCGTCTGACAGTACTCGTATCCGAGGAACGCCATGGCGCCAAGAATCACGATAGAAAGGACGAGCACCAGGGTATGTACCACACTTCTTATGCTTCTCGGCATCGCAGCTACCACTGAATCTACGGTGATATGCTGCTTTTCAGCAAAAGCCACACTGGTTCCGACAAATGTCAGCCAGACAATCAATAGTTTCGACACACTTTCGCTCCATACAAAGGGAGCACCAAGAATGTATCGAAATGCCACCCCCAGTGTGAGAAGCAGTGCCATCACACCGAGGATCACGCCGATGGACACCTTCTCGGTCGCAAGCAGACCGCTGTTCACTTTTACGAGAAAACTAGTCATGTATCACCATTGACCAATCGCCGCCTTGCCCTGCGCGTCAACTCGGCGAGGCAAGGCGGGAGGTAGCAGTAGTTAGTTGCGATAGTTTTCAATCGCGGTCATGACGCGACGATAGTCTTCTTCACCCCAGCGATCGACCAGGTTTTCCCTGGCTTGCACTGCGGCTTCCTCGAAGGAGGCACGGTCGATATCTTCGATGACGTTGATGTTGCCACCCGCACGAAGCTCTTCGAGCATGGAACCTTCACGCTCGGTCTGCAGCTCGTAGTTCTCCTGGGCAAGCTCTTGAACGACCTCTTGGAGAATTTCCTGATGGCTTTCCGACAGTGACTCGAACTTCTGCGAGTTCATCAGGACAACCTGGCTCTGCAGCATATGCCTGCTCATGACCAGTTGATCCTGAACTTCATAGAACTTGCGGGAATAGATGGTGGGAATCGGATTCTCCTGTCCATCGACAGTCCCCTGCTGGAGCGCCAG
This sequence comes from Halomonas sp. OfavH-34-E, assembly GCF_024124525.1. Classification (NCBI taxonomy): domain Bacteria; kingdom Pseudomonadati; phylum Pseudomonadota; class Gammaproteobacteria; order Oceanospirillales; family Halomonadaceae; genus Halomonas; species Halomonas sp. OfavH-34-E. The sequence goes on from NZ_JAMXRY010000048.1 coordinate 4,249, forward strand.
GTAGACCTCGCTGAACGGAATCGGGGTGGGTGAGGCGTCGAAGGCTTTTACCATTTCTACCCACGCCGGCGACTCGGGCACGCGCACCTTGAGGCCCTTCATATCCTCGACGCTATGCACCTCATCACCGTTGAAGGTGAGGTTGCGCCAGCCCCAGTACCAGGTCTTTGCCAGAGGTACCAGGTTATGCTGCTCCTTCAGCTCGTCAAAGATCGGCTGATAGGCCTCCCCCTCGAGGATATGTCTTGCTTCATCCCAGCTCTGGAAGATGAAAGGCGCGTTTGAAATCTCCATGGCGGGGAGAAGCGTACTGGCACCGGAGTACCCTGGCACGACAATGTCGATGGAGCCGTTCTTGGACTGCTGGAGCAGCTGTACCTCGGAACCTAGCTGCTCACTCGGGAAGACCTGAATCTTGAGCTCGCCATCGGTCCTTTCTTCTACCCGTTCGCCCAGCTCACCCAGCAATTCATAGCTAGCTTCACCAGGATTGAAAGTGTGGCCAAGTCGCAGCGTGGTCGCTGCGTGAGCGGTACCAGCGGCAAACACCATGGCGCCTGTTGAAAGCGTAAAGGTTGCAGCGGTCAATAATGCTTTTGCTTGTTTCATCGAGTCACCTGTTGTCGCTGTTTTTTATCGGCCCTGGTGAGGGCGACCGGGCAGCATGCGGGGCCAAAGCTAAAGCAAATGCTCATTGCGCGCAATGACCATTTTGTGAGACTATAGTCTAATCGCCACGATTGCCAAAGCTGATAGGCTTTCCGCCAGTTTGTGATTTCTCTTCCAGAGGCCGTCCATGCAGCTAATTAACAACACGCCTGCTGTCATTCGTTTGCATCCCCAGGACAATGTCGGGGTCGCCACTCGTGCCCTGCCGAAAGGTATGCCGATTGACGACGATTCGAACCTGTCCTTGCAGAATATTGACGCGGGCCACAAGGTTGCCTTGAAGGCAATCGCTGCTGGCGACAGCATCACCAAATATGGCCAGGTCATCGGCAACGCCAGCAGTGACATTGCTCAGGGCGAGCATGTGCATACGCACAACGTTTCGATGCTCGAGCGGACCACTTCTCTGGAAGGATTTTCGCCGGCAGCGATGACCAACGCCGACGAGAGCGAGCGGCATTTCAATGGTTATCTACGCTCGGACGGCCAGACAGGAACAAGAAACTATATTGGCATCCTCTCCACGGTGAACTGCTCGGCAACGGTCGCAAAAATGGCCGCAGAACAGCTCAATGCATCCGGAGAGGTCGAAGCCCTGGGCTATGACGGAGTCGTTCCGGTAACCCATGGCTCCGGCTGTGCCATGAATACCGAAACAGAAGGCTTCGCCTTTCTGGAGCGCGTCATCGCAGGCTATGCAAGACACCCGAACTTCGCCTTCGTATTGATCATTGGTCTCGGCTGCGAGACCAATCAGGTCAAGCAATTAGTGGAAAAATCGGGATTGACCGATACATCTCGTCTCTACTACTTCAACATCCAGGATGTTGGCGGCACCAGGGCAAGCATCGAACTGGCGCGCGAGAAGATCCTCGATATGGCCCGTAGCCATCCAAGAGCCGAGCGCCAACCCAGTCCTCTCAGCAACCTTACCGTAGCGCTTCAGTGCGGCGGTTCAGACGGCTACTCGGGCATCACCGCGAACCCAGCCCTCGGGCACGCTGCGGACCTCATCGTCAAGCATGGTGGGAGCGTGATCCTCAGCGAAACTCCCGAAATCTATGGCGCCGAGCATCTTCTCCTGGATCGAGCCATCAGCAAGGACGTGGCAAGCAAGCTCCTGGATCGCATCGCCTGGTGGAAGCACTACACAGAGATCAATGGCGCCGAGCTGAATAACAACCCGTCTCCGGGAAACAAGGCCGGAGGTCTGTCGACGATCCTGGAAAAATCGCTGGGTGCCGTCGCCAAGGGCGGATCGACCAGTCTCAACGACGTACTTGAGTATGCCCAGCCGCGCACGCAGCCGGGGTTCAATTTCATGGACAGCCCCGGCTACGACCCGGTATCGGTGACAGGGCAGATCGCATCCGGTTCCAATATGGTGTGCTTCACGACGGGGCGAGGTTCGGTATCAGGCTACAAGCCAGCACCGTCCATCAAACTCGCGACAAATACCGCCATGTATGAACGCATGTCCGAAGACATGGATATCAACTGTGGCGTTATCGCTGACGGCATGGCGAGTGTCGAAGAGGTCGGCGAGATGATCTTCGAGCGGATCATCGCGGTCGCATCGGGCGAATCCAGCGCTAGCGAAACCCTGGGGTATGGCAACAATGAGTTCGTCCCGTGGATGGTCGGCGCCGTGACCTAGGCCGCCGCCTTGACTGCAGCGGCCATGGGTCACGGACACCAGCGCAACGAAAGCTTGCCGCGAGTGCCCCCTGCGCGTGACGGCGGTACGCAGCAGGCAGGGGATGCACGTCTCGCCGATGCAGTCCTTTGGGCTAGCCGGCCAGGGTATTGCGGGCCCCGGGGGGCCAAGGCCAAATGGGTCGAGGACAGTCTGTCCGACGACGAAAAGACCGCCCCTGCGAGGCCCGATGCCAGGCGATCAGTCTTACAGCGCTCGGCTTCAGGCCCTTTGGCGCTAGCGGTAGGCAAGCCGACGAACAATGATCTGAGCCAAGCGAATACGGTTTCTTGAAGGGTAGACCCCTCCATTGACACTATCGCCATCTCATCATGGCAAGCTTCAAGCGCAAGGCCGGAAAACCACCACAACAAAAGCTAAAAAGAATTGTTGCGACACGGTATTGGAGAGTCGAGATGGGTACGCTAAAGGATCAGCTCTACCACATATTAACCGAGAGCATGGAAAGCGGTAGCCTCGAAACGGGGCTTGTTCTGCTGGAAAGCAATATTTCCGAGCTTTTCAAGATTAGTCGTTCCCCTGTGCGTCAGACGCTGGAACGGCTTCACAACGAAGGAAAGATCAGCCGCTTTGATGGCAGGGGCTACCTGGTGGGGAGTCAGCCTTCTGACGTTATCAGACGCCAACTCACCGAGAAGGACTTCGCACAATCCAGCGGAAAGATGGCGGTCCGCCGGACCGACTCCTGGCGAAAGTTTGCCGAAGAAATCGAACGCGATATCGTTCTCTGCTCCATGCTAGGTCGTATGGAGCTAAACGAACTAAAACTGGCAAAGTTTCTCGATGTTAGCCGAACCACGACTCAAAAGATTCTCCTTCACCTTCAGTCCCTGGGTGTTGTTGAAAACAACAAGTACAGTAGCTGGACAGTGGTACCACTGGATGATGACAGACTGCATCAGCTATACGAGGCTCGACAACAGCTTGAGCCCTTCATGATCGCCCAAGCCACCGAAAAACTGCCCAGTGCCGATATCAAACGCTACATTGACCGGCTCGATAGCGCAGAAAACCAATACCCGAACATCCGGGGAGAGCTTCTCGACGAACTGGAAAACGACCTGCATCAACATGCCATGATAGCGGGGGGTAACGATGAAATCGTTACCATGCTTCAACGTACCCGCCCCATACTCTTGATAAGCAAGCACCTTCTCGGGAGTAAGATCGACTTTCCTCAGAGCGATCCCTTCTTTGACGAGCATCGCGAAGTTTTCAGTTTGATGCTTTCGCGGAAGCCGACTCAGGCTCGCCATTCCCTGTTCAGGCATCTCACGGCGTCAGAGTCCAAGGTACAGCATCGTTTGGAGCAGTTTCGCGATAACCCGGAAGTCGATATCCCGGAATATCTTCGCAGCCCCGGCGGATAGAGAAGTCATTGCTATCGGGGCTTGGACGACGACGAATTGTCTTCGACAAGCAGAGTCTACCAATGCCAGGTGCCCTGCCCCAACCGGCGCCTGGCTCTCGCGCACCTGGGGGACCTCCTTGTAGACTTGCTACCACCATGCTTCTCCAACCAGGTTCGCCATGCATCGGGGCGTCTTTTTATTCCGGATTTGCATTAACAAAGCCAATTTCTAGACGGCGATGACTCTTGCCTACCCTCCCTTATAGCCGTCATCTTTCTGGCGATCTGAGCCGCTGGTGGCCAACAAGAGTCCACCATTGTGTCTGTCGGCCAGGGTAGAGCAATGGTCCACCGCCAATTGAGACGGCTAGCAACCATCTGTTATTGAATGGTTTTATAGTCTTTTCTGCCTCTCTGCGGCCTCGCCACGGGAATCTTTTGCTTGGCCGACCCGAGCGCTTATCGCCTTTTCTTCCGCGTGAATCCGTGGCTCACAAAAGAGCCATTTTTCGGCCGGGAACTAAACTAAAGTCTAAAAAACGTTCATTGTACGCAATGAACACAGCGTGCTAGATTCGTTACTCCCTACAATCCATAATTAGACGATCCAGGCATGCCAATGAAAGCCATAATCAACACAAAAACCGTCAAGACCGTCACCGCAACGCTGTTGCTCGCAGCCTCCAGTTCTGCCTTTGCTGCCTATCCGGAAAAGCCCATCACCATCATCGTCCCCTGGGCGGCCGGTGGAGGCACAGACGCCACCGCGCGGACCATTGCCACCGCACTCGAAGAAGAGCTTGGCCAGACGGTCAACGTCGTCAACCGCACAGGCGGCAGCGGCGTCGTCGGTCATAGCGCCATGGCCACGGCTCGCCCCGATGGCTACACGCTGGGCCTGGTGACTGGCGAGCTCAACATGATGCACTGGCAGGGGCTGACCAACCTGACTTACGAAGACTACACCCCGATCGGGCAGATCAACTTCGACTACCCGGGGATTCAGGTCCGCGCAGATGCTCCCTATGAGTCTCTGGAAGACCTGGTAGCAGCCATCCGGGAAGAACCCAAGGGAACCTTCCAGGCATCCGGTACCGGTCTGGGGGGCGTCTGGCACCTGGCCTTCGCCGGTTTCCTGATGGATCAGGGTATGGAAGCTGACCGCGTCACCTGGATTCCCAGTCAGGGCGCCGCACCGGCCATGACCGAACTTGCCGCTGGCGGCCTGGAGATCGTTCCGAGCTCTGTTCCTGAAGCACGTTCGATGATCGAAGCGGGACGTGCCAAGAGCCTGGGCGTGATGGGACCGGAGCGCATCGAGAGCTTCCCTGACGTTCCGACTATCCAGGAGGCGATCGGCAGCGACTATCTTGTCGGCGAATGGCGCGGCATTGCTGGGCCAAAGGGAATGGATCCCGAGGTCGTCGCTACGCTGGAGACCGCACTGGAAGCAGCTTACAACAGCGATACCTATCAGGACTTCATGTCCCAGCAGGGGTTCGGCACCGAGTGGCGTAACGCGGAAGAGTTCGGCCAGCTGATGGTCGAGATGGACGCGGTCTACGGTGAGATCATCGAGAACGTCGGTCTGGGCAAGTAAGGATTGCTAGATGAGAGATTTCATCTTGGGGCTAGCCTTCATGCTGTCGGGCTGCATCGTCATCTATGTAGCCCAACAGTACCCGACGATGGCTAGCCTGCAATTTGGGCCATCTCTGTTTCCCTCCCTCATTGGGGGAGGGTTTCTTATAGGTGGTTTGTTCCTATCGGTAAAGCAGGTCCCCATTTTAAAGACCCAGTATGCCAGTAACACTCCGGGCAATAACCGGCCGCTTCCTATCCGGTCGCTCCTGGCGTCACTTCTTCCCTGCGTGATGATTATCTTCTATATCCTCACCAGTGAATTCCTGGGCGCAGCGGTTAGCCTCGCCATTGGTATTTTCGTTCTTATGCTTTCCCGTAAGGCTTCACTTCTTCTATCCCTGGCTGTATCCATACTCGCATCGCTAACCATATATTTTATTTTCTCCACCTACCTAATGATTCCCCTTCCCGAAGGGTTGATGAGATTCTGGGGATAAGTCATGGATACCATTCTTCTAGGGTTACAGCTAGTCTTCAATGTCGAGACATTGCTCGTCATTCTAGCCGCCTCCGTCTTTGGTGTTTTCGTCGGTGCTGTACCAGGTCTTACGGCTACCATGGCGGTGGCCTTGCTGGTCCCGATCACCTTTTACATGGATCCGGTTCCGGCTATCGCGGCGATCGTGACCACATCTGCCATGGCGATATTCTCCGGCGACATTCCTGCGACCTATCTGAACATTCCTGGCACACCATCCTCCGCTGCCTATGTAGGTGACTCCCACCTTCTGGCGCGGTCCGGACGGGCCCGGGAAACCCTTGGCGTCAACCTGGTTTGCTCGGTATTTGGTGGAATCTTCGGCACCATTATTCTTGTCTTCGTTTCTCCGTCACTGGCGGAGGTCGCTCTTCAGTTCAGTTCATTTGAGTATTTCTGGCTGGCCTTGCTGGGTTTGAGCTGCTCGATCTTTATCGCTATCGGCTCCAGGGTAAAGGCCTTCCTGTCATTGATGATCGGCCTTCTCTTGTCCACTGTCGGGCTGGACATGATGAGTGGTGCTCCTCGTTTTACCTTCGGCATCCCGGACCTCATGGCCGGGATCAACTTCATACCGGTCATGATCGGCATGTTCGCGCTCAACGAGTTGATGCTCTTCTATGGTTCACGTGGCGATGGTAGAGCAATGCCGTCGCTCTCCAAGGATAGCGTCTTCAGCCAAGTTCCAGGACACCTGAAGGCCTACTGGCCCAACATGTTTCGCGGAGGATCGATCGGTACCCTGATCGGGGCGCTCCCTGGCGCCGGTGCCGACATAGCCGCCTGGATTTCCTACGCCGTGGGCAAAGGTCGCTCAAAGCAAAAGGAGGCATACGGGACGGGCCATATTGAAGGGATTGTCGATGCCAGCTCCGCCAACAACTCTGGCATCAGCGGCGCCTGGGTGCCGGCTTTGGTGTTCGGCATCCCGGGAGACTCTATCACGGCCATCGTCATCGGGGTGCTGTACATGAAGGGCATGAACCCCGGCCCCACCATCTTCATGGATGGCAGTGGGTTGATCTATGCACTTTTTGTCGTCTTTTTCCTGGCTAACCTGGTGATGCTGCCCATTGGATACGCCGCAATACGGTCGGCAAAAGTATTTATCCTGACGCCAAGGAAGGTACTTATGCCGATTATCCTTTGCTTCTGCATCGTTGGCGCATTTTCGATCAACAATTCAATTACCGATGTCTGGATCATGCTTATTATCGGCGCGGTGGCATCGATCCTGGCGAGGTGCGATTTCCCGATGGCGCCCGCCATCCTGGGGCTGGTGTTGGGCACTACCCTGGAAAACAACTTCATGAGCTCCATGCTCAAGAGCAATGGCGACCTGCTGGCCTTCTTTTCACGCCCGATCAGCGCAGGGCTGGGCGCCCTCGTCATTCTGCTGTGGCTATCGCCGTTGCTGACCATGGCCTACAAGAAGTTCAAGCACGCCAACTCCAACAAGGCACAGGAATTATCATGAGACGCTATACGACACCGTGGTTGGAAGATGTCCTGGTGACACTTTTCAGAGAAGCCGGCGCATCCGAAGAAGTCAGTCGGACGACCAGCAGCATCCTCATCGAGGGGGACCTGCTGGGACACCATACCCATGGGGTAAAACTGGCCAACGGCTACCTCAAGGACTTGAAGTCCGGCCATGCACGTGGTGATGCGTCGCTGCTCGAATCCCGCCAGATCAGCCCTGTGGCGGCGGCCTACGACGGACACTATATCCTCGGCCCTTACCTGGTCCAGAAGGCGCTTGAGCAAAGTGCTGATGCGGCCAGGACGTCGGGGATCGGTATCGTCAGCATCAAGCGATCCCACCACATTGCCTGCCTGGCCTCCTATCTGAAGCCCTTCGTCGACCAGGGGCTGATGCCGATCATCATGACGTCTGACCCGGCGGTAAAGTCGGTGGCGCCGTATGGGGGGCTCGATCCGGTCTACACACCCAACCCGATCGCCATGGGAATCCCGAGCCGAATCCAGCCGATCATGCTGGACGTCAGCATGTCCACCGTCACCAACGGCAGCGTGGCCAAGGCCAGGGCCGAGGGCTCAAGGCTCGATCATCCGGTCATTCTCAGCAACCAGGGGGTCGTCAGCGACAACCCTGAAGACTACTTCACGGATCCTCAGGGCAGCATTCTCCCGCTTGGTGGGCGCGAGTTTGGCCACAAGGGCTTTGCCATGGGATTGATGGTCGAGGCACTGACCTCGGCCCTTGGTGGCTTCGGACGCAAGGACGATCCAAGTGGGTGGGGGGCCTCGGTGACCGTCATGGTGATCGATCCGGCACTATTTGCAGGGAGCAGCGACTTCCTCGACGAAACCGACCACCTGGTCGAAGCCTGTCTGCAAGCCAAGCCCGTTGACCCCGAACGTCCTGTGCGGCTGCCAGGCCAATCGGGGCTCAGGCGTCGCACCGAGTTTCTCGATCAGGGCATCCCGCTTCCCGGCGAAGTGGTCGCAGAGCTTCGCAGCGCCATCGAGGATTCGTCATTGAAAGGAACCCTGGACGTTTGAGCCATCAAGGCTGACCGCAATGCTGCGCCAGGGACGAATGAACCAGGGCATTGTCCCTCGTCCCGGCATCCTGGATAGCCCGGCTCACATAAGCCCGGCTCACATGAGCCGGGCTATTTACGAGAGGCTATTGGCGTCCTGCGGGGGAAAGGCTGGACAACCACGCCCAGCCAGCATGTAAGCGCTCACTAGCACGAATTTACACGCCGGTATTGCAGAGCTCAGGCGCTCGTCGTACGCGCCCTAGGCGCTGTCCGAAAAGTCGACGAGCGAAGGTTAGACAAGGCAAAAATCGGTGAGAAAGCGCAGTTTACGGGGTGTAAATGAGCATTTTGACCGGGCTGGCGCACCAGCCGATTTTTAACGCCGTATTACCGAGCGCAGGCACTTTTCAGACAAGCCCTAGAAGGCGAGCATGCCCCCAAGCCCGGATACCCACAGGCCGATACCGAAGCTTGCGTGCGCCGTCAGGCTGCGAAGCCTGGCGATGTTTGGCCGAGGCGTCCTGCGCGCGGCGATGCCTGCGCCCAGCCCCGGTTGCAGTACCAGAAAAGGAGCGAGCACCGTCACCACACCGAACACCAGCGCGGGCACGAGCGCCGGTCGTTGCTGCCAATCCGATCCGACAAGTACCAGAAACACCAGGGCGAACACCACGCCCGTCAGATAGTGAAACGCCCACCCCAGCGCCGCCTCTGCGCGTATCGGCGCGCTTCCCGAGATGGGGCGATGGACGACAGTGCCTCCCGCCAGGTGACCCAGCCAGCGCCCCACCAGGGCGTAGTCCAGGGAGGGAATGCCGAGTACCCGGCGCTGCACCAGCGCGACGACATCCATGAAGGCGGTCGCCCCCACGCCAAGCCAAAGGGCATCAACCAGAAGTTCTGCCACTGCACTACTCCTTCAGCAAAGAGAGCCCGCTGCCGAGCCGATCGAAGAGAAACGCATCCTGAGGATCAAGAGACGGCAACGTCGCGCGCTCTCTTGCAGATTCAGGCAAAGCCGAAGTAGCTTACGACCTCAAGTCAACTTGAGGTCAAGCGCTATGCTCGACATCTCCGAGGTCTCCCGGCAAAGCGGCGTCGCCGCGTCGAAACTGCGCTATTACGAAGAGATCGGGCTGATCCGTTCGATCGGACGTAGTGGGCTGCGGCGGGTCTTTGCGCCGGACGTGCTGTCACGCCTGTCGCTGATAGCCCTGGGACAGGCAGCCGGGTTCTCGCTGGCCGAGATAGGCGACATGCTTGGCCAGGAAGGCAAACCCGACATCGACCGCGAAAGACTGGGTGCCAAGGCGGACGCCCTGGACCGGCGCATCAAGCAATTGAGCGCGATCCGCGATGGCCTGCGCCATGCCATGACCTGCACCGCACCTCGCCACCTTGAATGCCCCACCTTTCAGCGCCTGATGCGCATCGCGCTTGCCAAACAGTCAGCGCGGGGGCCTGGGCGACAAGGGGCGAAAGGGGCAAAAGCAGCGAGAGGGGCGAGAGGGGCGAGAGAGGCGAGAACCCAGCATGGACAAACAAGACTGAAACGAGATGGCTGAACGGATCTCTGCCACTAGCGCAAAAAAGGCCCGACTCCTCGAAACAGGAGCCGGGCCTTTTTCAACACGCGGATCAGGATGCCGGATCGGGTCAGCCGGGACGACGCTGAGCGCCAATAGTAAGCACTTACACATCCCCGAAGCGTGATTGCAGAAGCGTCAGCGCGACCACCGGGGCGGTTTCGGTACGCAGGACCCGTGGTCCCAGGGTCAGCGCCGCAAACCCTTGTGCCGTCGCCGCCTCGACCTCGCGTGGGGACAGGCCACCCTCGGGGCCGATCAGCACGCAGGCGCTGGCGACATGCTCGGCGCGCTCGAGCACGCCTGGCGTACCCGGGTGGAGCACCAGCCTGAGCGCCTCGTCACGCTGGCCCAGCCACTCGCTCAGCGACTGCGGGGCCTTGACCTCGGGCACCGTGGCGCGGCCGCACTGCTCGCAGGCGCTCACCGCCACCGCCTGCCAGTGGGCCAGCTTCTTTGCCTCACGCTCGCCCTTGAGGCGCACATCGCCGTGCTCGGTGTACAACGGCGTAATCGCGGCGACGCCGAGCTCCACCGCCTTCTGGATGGCGTAGTCCATGCGATCGCCCTTGGAGATCGCCTGCCCGAGATGGACGGACAAGGGCGATTCGCCCTTACCATCGCGCACCTCGAGTATGTGAACGCTTACTTTCTTGCGATCGGACTCGGCGATGTCGGCGCGGGCTTCGCGACCCTGACCGTCGAACAGCACCAGGGGATCACCGGGCTTGAGCCGCAGCACGCGCCCCACATGTCGCGCGGCTCCTTCGGGCAGAACGACGTCGCCGCCGGCGACAAGCGCGGCGGCGACGTGGATGCGGGGGCCCTGGAAGGCGGCGTCGCTCATCAGTGGGCGGTCGGCGCCTGCTCGCCCTGGGCAGTGCCCTGAGCATCGCCCTGCTCGGCCTCGCGGCGCTTCTTCTGGGCGTAGAGCGCCTCGAAGTTGACCGGTGCCAGCATCAGCGGCGGGAAGCCGCCACGATTGACCAGGCTGTCGACACACTCGCGGGCGTACGGGAACAGCACGTTGGGGCAGAAGGCACCCAGGGTGTGGTCGAGCTGGTCACCTTCGATGCCGGTGATGCGGAACAGGCCGGCCTGTTCGATCTCGGCCAGGAAGCAGGTGGTGCCGCTCTCGCTGTGGGTGACCTGGGCGGTGACCTTGATCACCACCTCGAAAAGGCCGTCGGCGACCTTGGTGCTGCGGGTGTCCAGGTCGAGGCCGACCTTGGGCTTGAACGGCTGACCGAAGACGCCAGGTGAGTTCGGCGCCTCGAAGGAGATGTCCTTGACGTAGATGCGCTGCAGCGAGAACTGCACCTGCGGCTTTTCCTGATCCTGCTGACCGGCGGCCTGGGCGCCAGCGTTCTGGTTGTTGTCGTCTGCCATGAGAAAGATCCTTGAATCGGGTAATCAGAAATCGTGCGGACGGTCACTTCTTGACGATGGGCAGGTTATCGGTCTGCCACTGGGTCATGCCACCCTTGAGCTTGAACACGCGCTCGAAGCCGGCCTTCTTGAGCTTGGCCGCCACGGCGCCGGAGCTCTGGCCGTGCTTGCACACCACCACAATGGGCGAAGCCTTGACCTTGTCGAGCTCGTTGATGCGGGAATCGAGGCTGCTCTGGGGAATGTTGCGAGCGCCGGCGATGTGTCCCGCCTTGAAGTCGTTCTTGTCGCGAACGTCCAGAATCACCGCGTCTTCACGGTTGACCATCTGGGTCGCTTCGCTGGTGGTGACGCCACCGGCGTTGGCGTTGCGCAGCTCATACAGCAGCCAGGCCGTCAGCACGGCAAGGAAGGCAGCCACCAGCAACGGGTGATTCTGCACAAATTCGAACAGCTGATCGATCATGGGGTCGGCTAACTCTCGTCGGATGCAAAAATGGTGGTGGCCTGGGTGGCGAAATCGGCGTCCAGGGCCTTTGTTACAAGATCTATGTCACAAGACCTGTGCCTCAAGGCCGGTGTTGCGAGTCCAGTCTACAGACCGGACGACGCGAGACGCAGGTACGTTGCCCGCGCTCGATCACCGCTACCCGCCGCAGGGCGGCCAGTATACACGACTCGGGGGCGATGCCGCCTGCCTCCGGGCACTGCCTCGTCGGGTCAATGACGACCGCTGCCAGCGTGCGATATGATGCCGCAAGGAGGATCGTGTCGCGAGCCTGAAACCGCAAGCCACGAGACTCACGAAGACGCGCCGATTCTATTGTCGGGCGCGCTTCCCGAACCGCCAGGCACCAGCGTTTACCCACGACACCCCAGGACATCCGGCGACGACGCCAGGCGTCGAGCGCCAACAAAAGGATGCCGGGCGAGGTCATCTTGAGCTAGAGGCAATTCCTCATGACGGATACTGCGACCGCACCGCGCCCGGTGGCGCTGATCATCCTCGACGGCTATGGACACAATGAAGACGCCGCGTCCAACGCCGTCGCCGCCGCCGACACCCCCAACATGGACCGCCTGTGGCAGCAACGCCCGCACACCCTGATCCACACCGATGGCCGCCACGTGGGCCTGCCGGACGGTCAGATGGGCAACTCCGAGGTCGGTCACATGAACCTCGGCGCCGGGCGCATCGTCTACCAGGACTTCACCCGCATCACCAAGGCCATCGAAGACGGCGAGATCGACGACAATGCCGTGCTGACCGCGCCCATCGACGCGGCGGTGAAGGCGGACAAGGCGGTCCACCTGCTCGGCCTGCTGTCCCCCGGTGGCGTTCACAGCCACGAGGATCACCTGCTGGCGGTGGCCGAGATGGCCGCACGGCGTGGCGCCAAGCGCATCTACCTGCACGGTTTCCTCGACGGCCGCGACACCGCGCCCAAGAGCGCCAGAGCCTCCATCGAGCGCGCCAACGCCAAGCTTGCCGAGCTGGTGGGTCAGGACAATGGCTTCGTCGCCTCGATCATCGGCCGCTACTTCGCCATGGACCGCGACAACCGCTGGGACCGCGTCGAGAAGGCCTATCGCCTGATCACCGAGGGCCATGGCGAGCACCAGGCCGAAAGCGCCGAAGCCGGCCTCGACGCCGCTTATGAGCGTGGCGAGACCGACGAATTCGTCGCCGCCACCAGCGTGCGCCCGAACGGCAAGCCGGTCGCTGCCGAAGACGGCGATGCCGTGCTGTTCCTGAATTTCCGCGCCGACCGCGCCCGCGAGCTGACCCGTGCCTTCGTGCTCGAGGACTTCGACGGCTTCAACCGTCAAGTACAGCCGACGCTGGCCGCCGACGGCCTGGTCATGCTGACCCAGTACGCCGCGGATATTCCCGCGCCCTCGGCCTTCCCGCCTGCCGACCTGAACAACACCCTGGGCGAGGTCATGGAGAAGCGCGGCAAGACCCAGCTGCGCATCGCCGAGACCGAGAAGTACGCCCACGTCACCTTCTTCTTCTCCGGCGGCCGCGAGAAGGAATTCGAGGGCGAGGAGCGCGAGCTGATTCCTTCACCCCAGGACGTCAAGACCTACGACGAGAAGCCCGAGATGAGCGCCTTCGAGCTCACCGACACCCTGGTCGACGCCATCGACGGCGGCAGCTTCGACCTGATCATCTGCAACTACGCCAACGGCGACATGGTCGGCCATACCGGTGACTTCAACGCCGCCAAGGCAGCCATCGAGGCGGTAGACAAGTGCGTGGGTCGGGTGGTCGAAGCGATCGAGCGCGCCGGCGGTGCCTGCCTGATCACCGCAGATCACGGCAACGCCGAGCAGATGGTGCACCCCGAGACCGGCAACCCCCAGACTGCGCATACCACCTTCCCGGTGCCGCTGGTGTACGTGGGCAGCCGCGAGGCCCGGCTAAAGGACGGCGGTCGCCTGTGCGACCTGGCGCCGACCCTGCTGACCATGATGGGCGAGTCGGTGCCGGAGGAGATGACCGGCGAGGTACTGATCGAGCTGTCGTGAGACCTCTGCGCACCGCAGCCCCAGTCGCGCCATCGAGGCGCCAGCCCGGCAGCTGCCCACCACCACGTACGACGCCGCCCCGCCCGGGGCGGCGTTGTGGGTTTGTCCGCGCGGCTGTCGCCCTGGGCGCAGCGGTCCTGTGGCTGGGTGGCCTGCCGCTCACTCCTGTGACACAGGCCGGCCTGCCGCTCGCTCAGGCCAGTCCCAGCGAGCAGCAGGCCAGGCAAAGGCTCGACGCCATCGGCGAGCGTATTCAAGAGGCCAGTCAGCGCCTGGCCAGCACCGATAGCGCCCGCGACCAGGCCAGCGAGGCCCTGCGCGAGGTGGAAACGGCACTGGCCGAGACCCACCAGCGCCTGGATACGCTGCAGGCCGAACGCCGCCGGCTCGATCAGGAGATGGCCGAGCTTGCGCATCGCCGAGAACTGATGGAAGCCGAACGCCGGGAGCAGCGGGCAGCCCTGGGTCGTCAACTCGATGCGCTCTATCGCATGGGCCTGACACCACAGTTGAAGCTGCTGCTGAATCAGGACGACCCTGCACGACTGGACCGCCTGCAGGCCTATCTCAACCATCTTGCCGACGCCCGCAACGAGCGCCTCGATCTGCTCGCTGAACTGGACCAGCGTCTGGATGACAACCGCCGCGAGCTCGAACACCGCAGCGAGGAGCTGGCTTCCCTGGAGGCCGATGTGGCGGCCCGTAGCCAGGCCCTGGCCAGGCAGAGCCGCGAGCGCCAGGCGCTGGTGGCGCAGCTCGACCAACGCTACGACACCGAGGCCTCGAAGCTGGCCTCGCTGGACCAGGACCGGGCCCACGCCGAGCGGGTGCTGCGCGAAGTGCAGGAAACCATGGCACGGCTCGAGCGCCCGCCGCCGTCCACCGCCATCGAGCGCACCCGAGGCGACCTGCCGTGGCCGGTGCAGGGCATGATGCTGTCGCGCTTTCGCGAATCCCGCGGCGTCCACCGCAACGGCATCCTGATTCAGGCGCCATCCGGGACTTCGGTCGAAGCGGTTCACCCCGGCCGGGTAGTGTTCGCCGACTGGATGCGCGGCTTCGGCAATCTGCTGATCGTCGACCACGGCGACCAGGTGATGACCCTCTACGCCCACCTGCAACGCTTCGAGACGGAGGTCGGCAGCCGTGTGGAGCGTGGCCAGACACTGGGCCGCGTCGGCGTCAGCGGAGGCCGCGACGCTCCGGGGCTGTATTTCGAGGTACGCCGTGGCGGTGACCCCATCGATCCTGGTGGCTGGATCGCGCGGCGCTGAGCACACGCCATTTTCAACCATCCGGCCTAAGGCTATGCTTGAACCTTGCCCCTACGTCGAGCGGAGACCGCATGACCGAACCCCGAGCCGCCCACCGTCCCTCGCGCCTCAAGACACTGACCGGGACTTGCCTTGCGTGGTGCCTCGCCGCGTCCCTGGCCTGGCCTTCGCTGGCCAGCGCCCAGGCGACCGACGATGATCTGCCGATCAGCGAGATCCAGGCCTTCTCCGAGGTGTTCGAGCGGATCAAGCGCGGCTACGTGGAAGAGGTCGATGATGCGACCCTGCTCAAGAACGCCATGCGCGGCATGCTCTCGGAGCTAGACCCCCACTCCAGCTACCTCGACGCCGAGGCCTATCGCAACCTGCGGGAGACCACCGAAGGCGAGTTTGGCGGGATCGGCATCGAGGTCGGGCTCGACGACGGCCAGCTCACGGTGATCTCGCCGATCGACGACACCCCGGCCGAGCGCGCGGGACTTCAGGCTCAGGACGCCATCCTGCGCATCGACGAGACCCCCACCGATCGGCTAACCCTGCAGGAAGCGGTGGACATGATGCGTGGCGAGCCAGGCACCGAGATTCGCCTGACCGTGGTCGGCGCCGGCGATGGTGCTCCACGTGAGGTCACCCTGGCCCGGGAAATCATCCGCACCGACAGCGTAAGGAGCGACATCCTCGAGCCCGGCTACGGCTATCTGCGCATCAGTCAGTTTCAGGCCCGCACCGGCGAGCAGGTCGAGGATGCCCTGACCGAATTGCGCGACCAGGGGGCTCTGTCAGGCATCGTGCTGGACCTGCGCAACAACCCCGGCGGCGTACTGCAGTCGGCGGTGGACGTGGCCGACGCCTTCCTCGACCGTGGCCTGATCGTCTACACCGAGGGGCGCCTGTCCGATAGCGACATGCGCTTTTCGGCGACCCAGCGCACCGCGGCGCCGGACGTGCCGCTGGTGGTGCTGATCAACGGCGGCAGCGCCTCCGCCGCCGAGATCGTCGCCGGCGCCCTGCAGGACCAGCGCCGTGGCGTGGTGATGGGCACCGAAAGCTTCGGCAAGGGCTCGGTGCAGCAGATCATGCCGCTGGGCAATGGTGAAGGGCTCAAGCTGACCACCGCGCTCTACTACACCCCTAACGGTCGCTCGATCCAGGCCCAGGGTATCGAGCCCGACGTCGAGGTCGTGCGCGGCCGGCTCGAGGTCGCCGATACCAGCAACCTGCGCATTCGCGAGTCTGACCTGGAAGGACATCTTGGCGATGGTGGAGATCGCGCCGGCAGCAGCCGCAGCGATCGGCTGGACGGCGACTACCAGCTGGGCGAGGCACTGAATCTGCTGAAGGCGCTGAACGTGATCAGTCAGCGCGACACGCGCTAGGCCGGGCGACTAGGCCCCGGCCTGCACTCTGCCTGCCCCCTAGCGACAGCTAAGCGGCAGGCGCCCACGTGAGCCGGTGGCCTGCTGCATGATCAGGCGCTTGATCGGAGATAACCGGTCGACGCCGGAAAGCCCCAGGTTGCGCGCCAGCGTCAGGCCCGGGTGGCGGCTGCCGAACAGACGCCGAAAGCCTTCCATCAGCACCAGCATCATGGCGTTATCGCCACGCCGACGTCGCTCATAGCGTGCCAGCAGGCTCGGGCCGCCAGGTGCTACACCACGACGGCGTCCGTTCAGCAACTCTTCGGCCAGTACCGCCGCATCGAGAAAGCCCAGATTCACCCCCTGGCCGGCCAGGGGGTGAATGCTGTGAGCGGCGTCGCCGATCAGCGCAAGCCCCGGCAGGTGGTAGCGCTCGGCGTGGCGCTGGCTGAGCGGAAAACTCCTGGCCTCATCCCGCACCTCCACCGCACCCAAGCGATGATCCAGCGCCTCGGCCATGGCCTGGCCCAGCGCCGCCGGCGAGAGTGCCGCAAGACGTTCGGCTTCCTGCGGGGTGGTGGACCAGACGATCGAGCAGTAGTGGCTGTCTCCCGCCACCGTCAGCGGCAGGAAGGCCAGGGGGCCGGTGGCCAGAAAGGCCTGACGGGCTACACCGCCGTGACGCCGCTCGGTCTTCACCGTGGTCACCAGCGCGCACTGCCCGGTGTCCTGTTCACGTACCGCTATCCCGGCCAGTTCGCGCAGCGGTGAACGTGCACCGTCGGCGCCGACCACCAGCGGGGCGGCCAGCACGCTGCCATCATCCAGGGTCACCCGCCGACGAACGGCGCCGTCGTCCAGCGCCACCACCTTGCGACCATGCAGGCGTTGCACCTGAGGCAGCCTCGACAGCTCGGCTTCCAGCGCCGCAAGAATCACATCGTTTTCGACGATATGGCCAAGCACCGGTACGCCGGCCTGATCGGCGCGGAAGCCGACCTCGCCGGAGCCATCGGCGTCCCACACCTGCATGGCGGTGTAGGGCGTGGCGCGCCAGGCGTCGATGCGCGGCCAGGCACCGAGGCCTTCCAGCAACCGTCGAGACACCGGGGTCAGGGCGCTGACGCGGGGCGCCGGCACACTGCCCGGCAGGTCATCCGAGTCCAGCGGGCCCGGACGCGGGTCCACCATGGCGACCGTCCAGCCTTCCCGTGCCAGCAGCACGGCCAGTACGGCACCTACCATGCCGATACCGGCGATCACCACATCGACTCCCGTCGGCGCTGCCTTGGCGGCTGAACCCTCTGCCTGCTCCTTCATCGGCGTCTCGCTCTCCCAGTCTTCCTGACAATCACTGACTCGCTTGCACCACGTGCCTTTGCGGATTCGCCCTCAGGGTCGCGGCAACGCAGCGCACCCAGTGTACCGCCAAGGGCAATCCTATGCTCGACCGCCAGGCTTTCAGGGGCAGTGCCTGAAGGCTGCCTGACGCCATGTGAAGGCCCTGTGAGCCAGATGACACCAACGGGCCAGGGTTGCCCCTACCCCGTTATCGTTCGCTGCCCATGGCCCGCCTGGCGAGGCCCCGCCTCAGCGGCCCTGCGAGGTTCAGGCCAATCAGTCCCGCGGCACGGGCGTGGGACAGCAGTGGCTGGTCGATGCCGAACAGCCGAATCAGGCCGTCGCTGAAGCGCACCACATTGCGCTGGTCCGCTTCGCGGCGTCGCTCGAAGGCAGCCAGGGTCGCCGCGCTGCCAGGCGCCTGGCCGGCCTCGAGCCCTTGCTCGATGGCCTCGACCAGGTCGATCACCCCTCGCAGCGCGAGGTTGAAGCCCTGGCCCGCCACCGGGTGCAGGGCGTGGGCGGCGTTGCCCAGCACCGCCAGTCCCGGCCGTGTCGTCTCCCGCGCGGTGACCAGCGACAGCGGGTAGACGTGACGCTGGCCGACCTTGACGAAGGCGCCGGCTCGATCGCCAAAGGCGGCCTGCAGCTCTTCGAGAAAGGCGCGGTCCGACAATGCCAGGCGGCGCTGTTCGCTGCCCTTTTCATGGGTCCACACCAGCTCCATGGCCTGTCCCGGCAGCGGCAGCAGCGCCATCGGGCCTTGCCGTGTGAAGCGCTCGTAGGCAACGCCCTGGTGGGGGCGCCCGACCGCGACATTGGCGATCATTGCCACCTGATCGTAGGGGGCCGCGTCGCTCTCGATCCCCAGCGCCTCCTTGAGGCCAGAGCGACCGCCGTCGGCCAGCACGGTCAGGCCAGCCTCCAGCACGCTGCCGCTGGACAACCACAGACGATGGCCTGCGGCCACGGGTTCGATACGCGCCACCCGAGCCGGACAGTGCCAGTCGAGCGGCAGTGCGGCCAGGCGGCGATGCAGCACCCGCCCCATCCAGGCGTTGGGTACCACGTAGCCGAGCGCCTCGACGCCCATTTCGTCGGCACGCAGGCGCGTCGCACCAAGGCGCCCCTTCTCACTGACATGGATCAGCGAGATCGCGCTGGCCTTCGCGGCCATGGCCGACCACACCCCGAGGCGCGAAAAGTGCGCGGCGGACCCCGCCGCAATGGCGCTGGCGCGGGCGTCGAAGCTTGGCTGCCAGGCGTCGTCTTCTCCCGCCGAAGGCGCCGCTTCCTGCGGCGACGGTGCGAGCGGTGCCATCGGTGCGGCCTCGACCACCGCGACCTTGAGGCCGGAATGTTCGATCAATTCCGCCAGGGCCGCCCCCAGGCTCGCCCCCACCAGCCCCCCGCCGATGATCGCCACGTCGACCCGCTCGACCGCATGGCCACCTTCCTGGCAAGACGCCTGAACCTGGCAAGACGCCTGAGGGGCGTTCGCTGAAAGGCGGCTTGCCGTTGGTTCCACAGTGCTCTTGGGGGTGTCTTGCGGCATTACTGTATTCCTGTAATAACTTTACGTAATCAAATATTTATTAGCGTGCAAAGTGGCCATAAAACCACCAATCGCCCTGGCGAAACAGCACCCTGATTTGTACCCCAGCCACCGCCATCCCTCCCTGAACGAAGGCTTCGACAAGACGCAAATGCAGGGAAACGCTGGCATGCCAACACTCAAGACAATCCGACGATCATCCAGTCCACGACGCTCCGGTCACCGACGAGCGTCGGCGCCCCAGAAAAGGGCGAGACGAGCCCACGGCACCAGGGACACGCACCGATAAGACAGGTGTCATCGCCGAGAAAGGCATGATCGACAGTGGCAGGTCAGCGGCCGATGCGCCGGCGATCCGAGCCCTGAAGCACGACGCCAGATCAATCACATCAACCAGCATAGCAGGCTATGGCGACGGGAAAAGGAGGGAAAAATCCCGAACTTTGCAGGCATCGTTCGGGACTTTGGCAAACGTCAGTGGGTGGTGGGAGGGGTCTCGTCGACCTGCTCGACCTGCGGGGTGCCTGGGTGCTGTTCGGTATAGAGCAGCATCGCCGCCATGCGGGCGTGTTCGGTCAGGGCAAAGAGGTCGTTTTCGTTCTCGGCGCTGTCGTCGATATCGGTCTCGATGGCGGCCAAACCCGCGAGATCCTCGATGGCCTCCCTGAGCGGCTCGGACCACTTCTTTCTGGGCGCGTCGCCTGCATCCTCCACTACTTCGAGAAAGCCGAGGGTCCACTCCTTGAGGCCCTGGGCCCGCTCGGCCAGCGAGAACATCTCGTCAGGCAGCAGCGGTTCGAAGTTCAGCTCAGTGCTGGCCAGGGCGTCCAGGGTCTGGCGGCGCCAGCCGAGCAGGCGTTCGGCGCTGGGCTCGTCTCTGGGCTGGTCGACCCCGAGGGTCAGGCAGACCTCCTCGAGCCAGGCCTCGGCGGTGAGGTCGTGCAGGCCGAGTGCCGCGCACAGGCGCCCGTCGAGAAAGGCCGGCGACTGCATGCTGCCATGCAGCAAAAAGGTGTCGGCGATGGTGGAGAAGTCCTGGCGTTCGTTGATCAAAGACATGATGATATCCGCTGAAGAAGAGGTTCAGGGTGGCAATACCGCGGCGCCCCCGGGGTGACCAGAAGCCGCTTGCCCATGGCATCGGTAAGCGCCGTCGGTGCTCCCGTCTTGAGGTGTCGCGTTGACCCCCCGCTGAAGGCTCTCTTATAGTGACTCGCAATCGATCCCCGATGGTAACGCATCCTGCCCGTTCGGCGCTGCGTTAGCCAAGGCCCGCCCCGGAGCCAGGCCCATGAATGACACCAAGCGGCATACCACCGACATTACGCTGCTAGAACGCCCCTACACCATCGCCTGTGCCCCCGAGGAGCAGGAGGGACTGGAGCGTGCTGCCCGCTATCTGGACCAGGCCATGCAGGGGATCCACGCCCAGGGCAAGGTGGTGGATCGGGAGAAGATCGCCATCATGGCTGCACTCAATCTGGCCCACGAACTGCTTGGCCTGCGTGACGAGAAGCGTGCAGGCGAAGCCAGTCTGAGCGAGCTGAACACCCGCCTGGAGCAGGCGCTCGCCAAGGCGCCGAGTCGCGATTCCGACGTCTGATCAAGCCTGATCAGGGCTTTCGGTACCTGAGCCCGCACCACGTCCCGCGCCGCCCCGGTGGTCCGCGCCCCGCCTCATCTGCGAGAGCCGTGCCAGCACCTCATCCCCTTGCTGGTGTCTCGCGACCAGCGCGCCTGGTCGACACTGCCTCCCCAAGCACTCGAAGGCATCTTCACTTTGGCGCCAGGCCCCGGTCTGGTAGCATGGAGGAGTTCCCTGGGGTGTGCGCCAGTCGTTACAGTCCCTCGAGCCTATGCGCAGTACCCAGGGGGCCAAATGCTAGCCGGGCCCGTGTGCAAGTCCGTGCGACGGAAAGCCTGACGGCTCGGCTGCGGCCACCCACCTTGAACCTATGGGTTCAAGGGCCAGAACGACAGCGGCACTCTGGGGAACCTCGAATGAACGATCTGCGCTCTTCCATTGACGCACAGATGACGCTCGGACACTTGTCACGTACCGAGCTGCGACGCGAACTACGCCGCCGCCGCCGGGCCCTGAGCCCGCGCCAGCAGCAGGCCGCCAGCCAGTCACTATTGGCTCGCCTGCGTCGCCTTCCTGAACTGCTGAGTGCCCGTCGCGTGGCGCTCTACCTGCCCAATGACGGGGAGATCGATCCTCGCCCCCTGCTCGACTGGCTACGCCAGCGGCGCGCCCAGGCCTATCTTCCGGTGCTGCGCCCCCTGAGCGACAATCGCCTGTGGTTCGTCCGCTACGACGAGCATACCCCCATGGTCGCCAATCGCTTCGGCATCAGCGAACCCTGCAGCCGTCACGGCGCCCATCCGTCGCGCCGCCTGCCGCCCTGGGCGCTGGACGCCATCCTTCTACCGCTGGTGGGCTTCGATGACTCCGGCCAGCGCCTGGGCATGGGTGGAGGCTTTTACGATCGCACCCTGGCCTTCGCCCATCCCGACAGCGGGCAGGGAGGCCCCAGGCCACGCCTGATCGGCCTGGCCCATGACGTCCAGCGCGTCGAACGCCTGCCGGTGGCCTCCTGGGACGTGCCGCTGAACGCCATCGTCAGTGATCAAAGAGTGATCCGCCCTGCCTGAAACGCCTCCGGCCGCCCCTGAGGGCGGCCGGAGTTGGATCTATGCCGATGTCGTGACCATGGTGCCTGGTGCGTCAACCTCCCACCAGCGCCTGGGCGTAGCCGGTCGCCACGACTCCCAGGCCGAACACCAGCACCAGTGACATGATCAGATCGGGCTTGCGTTTCATTCCTGACTCCCTTCATACGGCCGCTTGCCGTATTGTCTTGATGTTGTGGTCAAAGCGACTGACTCAGACTATAGGGTGATCACCCATGTATGGCAATCATCACGCTTCCACGATGAAGCCCGTCAGCCAGGCGTCATCATGCCCAGCAAGTAAGTCAGCGCTTGCGCGCGCAGGATACGCCGCTTTGCCTCGACTTCCAAGACGTCATCCCGCCATGGCTATGCCATGAACAGTTGGTAGGCGGGATTGTCACTTTCCTTCCAATAGCGATAGCCAATGGCGTCAAAATGTTCCTCGACGTGGGAACGATCCCCGTTGGGAATCTGCATGCCGACCAGCACCCGACCATAGGCAGCGCCGTGGTTGCGGTAGTGAAACAGCGAGATATTCCAGTCCTGGGGGAGGTGGGTCAGGAAGTTCATCAGCGCGCCTGGGCGCTCGGGAAATTCGAAGCGATAGACTTCCTCGGTGAACTCGGTACGGGGCCGGCCGCCGCCCAGATGACGGATATGCAGCTTGGCCAGTTCGTTGTCGGTCAGATCCTCGACCGGGTAGCCCGCCTCGATCAGTTTGCCGATCAGCGCCTGGCGATCCTCGCCGCCCGGCTTGACCTGTATGCCGACGAAGATGTGGGCCTGGTCGGCATCGGCGTAGCGATAGTTGAATTCGGTGACCATGCGCTTGCCGATGGTGCGGCAGAACTTCTTGAAACTGCCAGGTCGCTCGGGAATGGTCACCGCCAGGATCGCCTCGCGCTGTTCGCCGAGTTCGGTGCGCTCGGCGATATGCTGGAGCCGATCGAAGTTGGTGTTGGCGCCGGAGTTGATGCATATCAGGGTCTGGCCCTCGGCCCCGGTCTCCTGGATATACTTCTTGAGACCGGCCAGCGACAGCGCGCCGGAGGTCTCGGACACCGCCCGGGTATCCTCGAAGATATCCTTCACCGCCGCACACATCTCATCGGTGTTGACGGTGATCACCTGGTCCACCAGATCCCGCATCAGGGAAAAGGGAATCTCGCCGATCTGCGCCACCGCCACGCCCTCGGCGAACACCCCGACCTGTTCAAGGATGACCCTTTCACCGGCCTCCAGCGCGGCCTTCAGGCAGGCGCTGTCCTCGGCTTCCACCCCGATCACCTTGATCTCCGGGCGCAGGTACTTGATGTAGGCCGCCATGCCGGCGATCAGGCCACCACCGCCCACCGGAATAAACACCGCATCGATGGGGCCGCTGTGCTGACGCAGGATCTCCATGGCCACGGTGCCCTGTCCGGCGACCACATCGATATCGTCAAACGGCGGGATATAGGTGTAGCCGTGGGCCTCGACCAGCTCCTGAGCGTGCTCTGCGGCGGCGGCGAAGGCGTCGCCCTTGAGGATGACCTTGGCGCCCCAGCCGCGTACCGCAGCCACCTTGATCTCCGGGGTGATGCGCGGCATCACGATCACCGCCTTGACGCCCATCTGCTTGGCCGCCAGCGCCAGGCCCTGGGCATGGTTCCCCGCGGAGGCGGCGATCACGCCCTTGGCTTTCTGCTCATCGGTCAGGTGGGCCATGCGATTGTAGGCACCGCGCACCTTGAAGGAGTGCACCGGCTGAAGGTCTTCACGCTTGATCAGAATCTGATTGTTGAACCGTCGCGACAGCATGGGCGCAGGTGAGATCGGCGTTTCTCGGGCGGCTTCGTAGACCCGGGCCTGGAGAATCTTCTTGACGGTAGCTTCGAGCATTCTGGTATCCAGCGTGAGGGAGGCGGGCAAAACCCCTATTGTTAGCATCGCCTCACGCCCAACGTCCAGCGCCAGCCACCCCAGGCAGACATTGCTTGCCTCAGTGCCGAGCTGCCGCGACCGCGATGAAGGCGGAAACGGGCGGAGCCAAGGCACCACGGTGACACGCCAGACAGCGTTTCTTCCGTCTTTCGCGATGCCCTATAATGGCCGCAGCTTTCCTCTTCTCACGCTCCCCATCGCAGGTATTCCATGACCCAGGACGAACTCAAGGACGCCGTCGCTGCCGCCGCCATCGACGAGGTCCGCCCGATGCTCGGCCGTGACATCGTGATCGGTGTCGGTACCGGCTCCACCGCCAACTGCTTCATCGACCGCCTGGCAGAGCTGCGCGGGGACTTCCGCGGAGCGGTGGCCAGCAGCGAGGCCAGCGCCCAACGATTGAAGGGGCATGGCATCGACGTCTACGAGCTCAATGAAGTCGGCACCATGCCGGTCTACGTCGACGGCGCCGACGAAGTGAACGCTCACCTACAGATGATCAAGGGTGGAGGCGCCGCGCTGACCCGGGAGAAGATCGTGGCGGCCTGCTGCAAGACCTTCATCTGCATCGCCGACGCCTCCAAGCGGGTCGAGCGCCTGGGCGACTTCCCGCTGCCCATCGAGGTGATTCCCATGGCCCGTTCCTACGTCGCCCGGGAACTGGTCAAGCTTGGCGCCGATCCGGTCTACCGCGAGGGCGTGGTCACCGACAACGGCAATCAGATCATCGACTGCTACGGCCTCGACATCGATGACCCCGTCGCCCTGGAGACCCGCATCAACGCGATCGTCGGAGTGGTGACCAACGGCCTGTTCGCCGCTCGTCCGGCGGATATCCTGCTGATCGGCGGCGCCGACGGCATCAGCCGGCATCTACCCGCCTGAGCCCGGCCACCTGCCTTGGCTGTGGCCAAGCAGCCGGTCCAGGCCAGCGAGGGTGGCCTCCAGCGCACCCCGGTGGGTGTCGATGACGCCTTGCCCGGCCTCGCTCAGCCGCTTGCGCTGTTCTGCATCCTCGAGCAGCGCGGCGACACGCTCGACCAGCTCGTCGGCGTCGGCGATCTCGACCAGCGCGCCGGCGTCTCTCAGCAGCTGGGCCACGTCCTCGAAATTGTCGAGATGCGGGCCGGTCACCACCGGCACACCCATCAGCGCGGGTTCGAGCAGATTGTGGCCACCGATGGGCACCAGACTGCCGCCGACGAAGGCCAGGTCCGCAGTGCCGTAGAGCGCCTGCAGCTCACCCATGCTGTCGCCAAGATAGATCTCTGCCCTGGCGCTGGGGACGCGCCCCCGGGAGCGCCTGACGGTCTCGAAGCCGGCCTCCTGGCACAGCCTGGCGACCTCCTCGAAGCGCTGCGGATGGCGCGGCACCAGCACCAGCAGGATATCGGGAAAGCGCGCCTGTAGGCGTCGCTGGACCCCGAGCAGCAGCTCATCCTCACCGGGATGGGTGGACCCGGCGACCCAGATCGGGCGATGCCCGATGGCTGCGTGCAAGCGCTCACTCACCTTCAGGGATGCATCATCAAGGGCCATGTCGAACTTCATCGATCCGACGACCTGGATGTGGTCGGACGCCATGCCCAGTTCGACGAAACGCTCGGCATCCTCACCGGACTTGGCCGCCAGCCAGTCGACACAGGCCAGCGACTCGGCCATCAGCGGTCTCAGGCGCCGATAGCCACGAAAGGCACGGGGTGACAGGCGACCATTGACCACCGCCACCGGGATACCCCGCCTGGCGCAGGCCCTCAGCAGGTTCGGCCACAGCTCGGTCTCGAAGAAGATCGCCTGGCGAGGGGCCAGACGCTGGACAAAGCGGCGCGCGGCGCCGGGAAAGTCGAGCGCCACGAAGACATGGCTCAGGGGAGCGGCCGCCTCCGCCTCGGGAACGTCGTCCACCAGCGAGAGCACTCGTTCGGCACCGGTGGCGGTCATGGTGCTGACCACCAGTCGGTGATCAGGATGGCGCAGGCGCAGGGCGCGTATCAGCGGGCGTGCCGCCACCACCTCGCCCACCGAGGCGCAGTGCAGCCATAGCCGCGGACGCTCGTCGGCGAAGGGCCGCAGACAGCCCATCCGCTCGCCACGAGCGCGATCCGGCAGCTGTTCGCGCCAGACCCGTCGCCAGATCAGCGGCGACAGCAGTCCGATGGCACCTGAATAGGCGAGCCGTGGCCAGCTCACCCTCAGCTCTCGCGATCGAGGATGGTCGAGATCATGGCGGTGGTGGAGACGCCATCCTCGAAGCCGAGCACCTTGACCTCGCCCCCGGCGTCACGCACCGCTTCGCCGCCGGCGATATCCTCGGGCCGGTAGTCCCCGCCCTTGACCAGCACGTCCGGCAGCACCGATTCGATCAAGCGAGCCGGCGTATCCTCGGCGAAGGGCACCACCCAGTCCACCGCGCCGAGCCCGGCCAGCACCTGCATGCGGCGATTGAGCGGATTGATCGGCCGCTTGGGGCCCTTGAGCCGACGGATCGAGGCGTCGTCGTTGACCGCCACGATCAGCCGGTCACCGAGCTGGCGGGCGTGCTCCAGGTAGGCCACGTGGCCGGCATGAAGAATGTCGAAGCAGCCGTTGGTCATCACCACCCGCTCGCCACGGGCCTGGGCGGCGCGCACCGCCAGCACCAGCGGTGATTCCTCGATAACGCCGAATTCGGCCAGCTTGTCGCCGTGCAGCGCGGTGTAGAGCTCGGCGATGGACAGCGTCGCGGTGCCGGGCTTGGCCACCACCAGACCCGCCGCCAGATTGGACAGGGTCATGGCCTCGGCGAAGCCGTGGCCGGCGGCCAGGGCTAGACCCAGCACCGCGATCACGGTGTCGCCGGCGCCGGTGACGTCGTAGACCTCACGGGCCCGAGTCGGCAGGTGCAAGGGGTCATGGCCTTCGCGAATCAGCGTCATGCCCTTCTCGCTGCGGGTGATCAACAGCGCCTCGAGCTCGAGCTCCTCGCGCAGCGCCTCGCCCTTGGTGGCCAGGATGTCGTCGCTGGGGCAGGGCCCGACCACCGCCTCGAATTCGGCCAGGTTGGGGGTGATCACGCTGGCACCACGATAGCGCCGGAAATCGCTGCCCTTGGGGTCCACCAGCACCCGCTTGCCGGCCCGGCGCATTTCCGGGATCACCATCTCGACGTTGGCCAGGGTGCCCTTGCCGTAGTCGGACAGGATGATCAGGTCGAAGTTGTCGGTGGCCTCGATCAGCCTGGGCGCCAGCTCCGAGGTGTCGATCTTGTCGAGTCCATCCTCGAAGTCCAGGCGGATCAACTGCTGGTTACGGCTCATCACCCTGAGCTTGGTAATCGTGGGCATGCCGGGAGTACGGTGAAAGTGAGTGCTCACCCCGACCTCCTCCAGGCGCGCGGTCAGACGGTCGGCATTGTCGTCGTCACCGACCAGTCCGGCCAACGCCGCGTGGGCGCCCAGGGAGGCGATGTTCAACGCCACGTTGGCGGCGCCGCCCGGACGATCCTCGCACTCTTCCACGCGCACCACCGGCACCGGGGCCTCCGGTGATATCCGGGAGGTGCCGCCGTGCCAGTAGCGGTCCAGCATGACGTCGCCCACCACCAGCACGCGGGAGCGCTCAAGCGCGGTCAGATCAAGCTTCATCGGGTGACTCCCTATCGAGGTCGGAGCGGTGTTGCGAGGCGGTGTCGGCGAGCAGGGTATCGAGTCGCTCGATCACGTCGTCGGCGCGAATCAGCGACATCGCATCGGGATGGCGGACCCGCTGGCCCCAGGTGATGGTGTCGGGATCCGCCTGGAGGAACTCCCGGACGGCGTCAGGGTAGCGATTGACCACGTAGTCGCGCCACAGGTAGGGCGCGGCGCGATCGGGGTTGGTGGTGGCAAACAGGCCCACCACCGGGGTAGCCAGGGCGTTGGCCATGTGCACCGGGCCGGAATCCGGGGCGATCACCACCCGGGCGCGATCGATCAGCGCCAGCAGACCCTTGAGCGAGGTGGCGCCGATGGCGTCGATCACCGCCTCGGGGTGACACAGCGACTGAATGCGCGAGCCCATCTCGCGCTCCTGGGTACTGCCGCCTCCGGTCATCACCGTCTTCAGGCCAAACTGGGTCCAGGCGTGCTCCACCACGGCGGCGTAGCCTTCCGCCGACCAGTTGCGAAAGTTGCGCAGGCGCGGATTGGCACAGGGACTGATCAACAGGTAGGCGCTGTCGCCGGTGAGCTCCCGGGCCTCGGCGTAGGCGCTGTCCGGCACCGGCAGTCGCCACTCCAGCGACGTATCCTCGACTCCCAGCAGGCGCGCGAAGTCCATGAACGACTCCAGCACGTGGGCCCGCTCACGCGGGGCCAGCTGACGGTGCGTGAACCAGTACTGACGGTCCTTGGCCCGCGCCGGGTCGAAGCCCACCCGCACCTTGGCCTTGAGTCCCAGCGACAGCACGCTGGCTCTGAGCGCCTGCTGCATGTGCAGCAGCACGTCGAAGCGGGTATCGGCCAGCTCGCGCCACAGCGCCCGCATGCCCTTGAGGCCGGTCGACTTGTCGTAGACGACGAACTCGACCCCTGACAGGCCGGTCAGTAGACTGTATTCGCCCTTGCCGACGATCCAGGTGATCCGCGCCTCGGGCCATTGGCGCTGCAGGGCTCGAACCGTGGGCACCAGATTGCACACGTCTCCCAGGGCAGAGAGACGCAGCACGCCGATGTGGGCAGGACGAGCGGGCAGAGGATGCTTCATGCGGTTGGCAACGTATCAGTCAGGAAAGGTGGGCATTTTATACGATGCCACCAGTTTATGTGACGCTGTACCACGGCCACAAATCGGACCCGCTCTGCTGGCGCCAGAATACTGGCGCGAGGCAGGCCTGGTGACCGGACAGGCGCCGGGCCGCGGCCAGAGTCTGTTTCTCGAGGTGGGCGATCGTCAGTGGGTGCTGAGGCCCTACCGCCGCGGCGGTCTCGTCGCCCGGCTATCGACCTCCCGTTACCTGTGGACCGGGCTCGAACGCAGTCGCGCCTTTCGCGAAGTGCGTCTGACGGCACGGCTTTACCAGGCCGGCCTGCCGGTGCCGCGGCCGGTGCTGGGAGGCGTCGTTCGCCATGGCCCAAGCTACGAGGCCGCGCTGATCACCGAGCGCCTGCCGGCCACCCGAGCGTTGGCAGAGCATCTCGGCAGCGGTGATCTGGCCCCGGGCCTGCTCCATGAAGTGGGCCAGGTCATCCGACGCTTCCACGATCATGGCCTCGACCATGTCGACCTCAACGCCCGCAACCTGCTGGTCGACGACAGCGACCGGGTCTGGCTGATCGACCTGGACCGCTGTCGCCTGCGCGCCCCTGGCAAATGGCGCGAGGGCAATCTGGCGCGACTGGGACGTTCGCTGGCCCGCTTCTGCGTCGACGAGAGGTCGGCCCAGCAGGCACTCGAAGAGATCCGCCGCGGCTATAGCGACGCCTAGCCTGTGACCGATAGCGGCCTGTAATCGATTCTCGGCTCCAGAACACTTTTACAGCAACGTCTACAGCGATAGCGGCCGCTTACTCACCTCTCTGAGCAAGCGGTGTCACTCGTCAGACGGCAGGCCGGCCAGCGAGCACGTCGTCATAGACCTGAGTCAGCCCCTGCACATGCTGCGACAGCAGGAAGTGCTGCTTGACCCGACGTCGCGCCTCTTCGCCCAGACGTCGCCTCAGCTCGCCATCTTGCGCCAATTCCAGCATGGCGGCGGCCCACTCGGAGGCGGATTCGGGGTCTGCCAGGCGGCCACTGTGAGCGTCGATCAACTCGGGGATGGCGCCACTACGCGAACCGATCACCGCCTTGCCGGCGGCCATGGCCTCGATCACGGTCAGGCCGAAGGCCTCGTTGCGCGACGGCACACAGACCACGTCGAGCACCTCGAACAACCGCGCCAGGTCACGCCGAAAGCCGGTAAAGGTGATGCGCTGCGACAGTCCCTGCTCGGCGACCAGCGCCTCGAGCTCGGCCACGTACTCCTCACGACTGCCCTCCTCGGCGCTGAGTCCACCGATGATGACCCCATGGACATCGAGCGCCGGATGCTCGGCGATCAGTCTCGCCAGGGCCTCGACGAACACCCGCTGCCCCTTGCCAGGCGTCAGTCGCCCCGCCACCCCGATGGTGGTGGCCGACGCCGGCAGCCCGAGGCTTGTGCGCAGGGCGCGCCGCTCGCCGGCGTCCAGACGCGGCGCCAGCGGCGCCGGGTCGATCCCCAGATACAGACGCTGGATACGCTCGGCCGGCAGGGCGAAGGCCTTGACGTTACGTCGCCGGGTCGCCTCGCTGATGGACAACAGCCGCGACACCCGTCCGTAGGCCCAGCGGTGATACAGGTCCTTCTTCGGCCGGGTGACCCCCATATGGTCGGTGAACACCACCTTTAGCCGCGGCCGCAAGGTCGCCAGCAGGGCGGCCAGGCGCAAGTCGCTGGACTTGTGGCAGTGCAACAGGCGGATGTCGTGACGGGCCAGGTACTCAAGCCACCGGCGCACACCGAAAAGCGCCGAGCCTCTGGAGCGGGCAGTCAGCGTCGGCACCCCGGCATCATCGAGGCTCCTGGCCACCCGCGACCCGCCCAGTGCCAGGGCATGCACCTGCCACCCCTGAGCGGCAAGCTCCGGTATAATCCTCGAAGGATACATTTCCAGTCCGCCCCAGCCGTCCGACAGGCAGATGTGCATGACCTTGTGACTCAAGGTGGTCTCCTTTCCGATAGCGGGGCTCGGGAGCCCAAATGACAGCAACGACGGCCTCGGCCGACGCTCGTGCCCCTCGACTGCTGGTGGTACGCAACGACAAGCTTGGCGATTTCATGCTCGCCTGGCCAGCACTCGCCGCCCTCAAGAAGGCCAAGCCCGCCCCTCATGTCAGCGTGCTGGTACCCGCCTATACGGCGCCGATGGCAAGGCTCTGTCCGTGGATCGACGACGTCGTCATCGACCCGGGTGAACAGGCGCCGAAGGATGCCCAGCGCGCCCTGCTGGCGACACTGCGCCAGGGCGGTTTCACGGCGATGCTGACGCTCTACTCCACCACCCGCATCGGCTGGCTTGGTCTTCGCTCGGGGATTCCCCTGCGCATGGCGCCAGCCACCAAGTGGGCCCAGCTATTCTACAACCGTCGCGTCACCCAGCGCAGATCCCGTTCGGCCAAGCCTGAATACATCTACAACCTGGAACTGGCCGAGGCCATGATTCAGGCGCTGGGACTCTCGTCAGGACAGCCGTCGCAACAGCACCCCGTGCCCCCCTACTGGCCCCTGGCTCCGCAACAACGTGACGCTCAGCGTAGCGCGCTGGGCCAGGCGCTGGGGCTCGACGACACGCGCCCATGGGTGTTCCTGCACCCGGGCAGCGGCGGCTCGGCGGTCAACCTGACTCCCGAGGCCTACGCCGGGCTTGCACAGGGTATCGATCGGCGCCTGGCCGAGTCGGGTGAGCGTCCGCCCCACTGGATACTTACCGCCGGCCCCGGCGAAGAAGCCGTGGCCGAGGCCCTGGTCAAGACGCTGGACGAGGCAGGCCTCAGTGCTTACCGACAACCGGCCTGCGCAGGACTTGCCGACTTCGCTCGCAGTCTGGCGGCGGCCGACGCCTTTATCGCGGGTTCCACCGGCCCGCTGCACGTGGCAGGCTGTCTCAACCTGATCACCGTCGGCTTCTACCCGTCCCATCGCTCGGCCACCCCGCTGCGCTGGCAGACCTGCAACGACGCCGATCGGCGACTGGCGTTTCATCCACCGACGGATGCCGCTCACCAGGACATGTCGGCCATCGACCTGGAGGCCGCCGCCGCCGCCACTGCAGCGCGCCTGAGGAAGGTCAACCACCATCGGTCGACGGCATAGCAACAGCGTATCGGCGCATCCCACTCGCCACAGCGTATCGGTTGTTGGCACCAGCACCCCATCAAGCCCTTCGTATAGGCAGGCCCCATGACCCCGATTACCGGCATCATCATTACCCTCAACGAGCAGGACAACGTCGAGGAGGCCATCGCCTCGCTGGCTCCGGTGTGCGACGAGGTGATCGTGGTCGATTCCGGCAGCAGCGATGACACCGTTGCCCTGGCCGAGGCCGCCGGCGCTAGAGTGATCCATCAGCCCTATCTGGGCGATGGCCCGCAGAAGGCCTTCGCCGTCCCCCAGGCGTCGCATGACTGGATCCTGGCGCTGGATGCCGACGAGCGCCTGGACGACGACGCCGTGGCGGCGATTCGCGAGCTGTCGCTGGACGACCCGCGCAAGGCCTACCGCTTCAAGCGTCGCAACTTCGCCGGCCGCCACTGGATTCGCGCGGCGGGGTTCTACCCGGACCCGGTGACCCGGCTGTACAACCGCACCACCTCGGGCTATCTGCCCAAGAAGGCGCACTCCTCGGTCCAGGCACCGGAGGTGGTCGACGTGGACGCCCATCTGCGTCACTTCACCTACCGTGACCTGTCCCACTGGATGCAGCGCATCGATCAACTGTCGACCCGCGACGCCTGGGCGATGAAGGAACGTGGTGTCACCCCCTCGTCGACTCGTCCCACGCTGCACGCGATGACCGCCATGCTGCGCAAGCTGGTGCTCAAGGGCGGGCTGCTGCAGGGCCAGGATGGCATGACCGTCGCCATCACGACGGCATTCCATGCGTACATGAAGTATGCAAAGCTGAACGAACTGTACGAGAACGAGCGAGCCGATCGCTGATTCGTATCGGTTTCACGGAACGACACCTGGCGCCTCGATCATGCCCCTGCACCGCCCCGCCACCTCGACCTGGCTTCGCTGGGCCGTCCATCTGATTCTCGGCCTGTCCGTGGGCCATGCCCTGGTCATGGTCACCCGGCTGCCCGGCTGGTGCCTGCCGCTGCCGGCACTGGTGTGGTGTGCCCTGGCCGGATGGAAACGCTGGGGCGCACCACCTCCACCACGGCTGCGGGTGCAGGTGATCCCCTGGGCGCTGGCGCCACTGGCCTTCTGGGGCATCTACGTCTACCTGGCCAACAGCTTCGGCCAGGTAGACATGGGCGCGGTCTATTTCCACCTGCAGGCGGGCATTGCCAAGCACGGCGGCAGCGAACGCAGCGTGGCGGCGATACTTTACACCGCAGCCATGTTGCTGATTCTGGCGGCCTACACCTGGCTGGTGCGAGCCGACTACCGCTGGCAACGCTGGGACCACTGGCTGGCCTTCGTGCTGCTGGTCGCCAATCCGATGTTCTACTCCATGGGCCAGCGCGGCGCGGCGGTGGTCACCGACCCCGGCACCTGGCTGGAGCGTCGCTACGTCGAGCCGGTGATCCTCAAGGCGCCACCGCAACCCCCCAACCTGCTGTTGATCTACCTGGAGAGCCTCGAGCGTACCTACGCTGACGAGGCCCGTTTCGGCGACGCCTACGCCGACCTGGCCGCATTGGAAGCGGATGCGGTGGTGTTCGACAACGTTCGCCAGCTCGACAACACCGGCTGGACCATGGCCGGCATGATCGCCAGCCAGTGCGGCACGCCGCTGATGCCCGCCGGCCTGCTCCACGACAGCCAGTTCGAGCCGCTGCACCACGTGGTACCTGGAGTCGCCTGCCTGGGAGATCTGCTCGCGGGGCTTGGCTACCGCCAGACCTTCATGGGCGGCGCCAGCACTGAATTCGCCGGCAAGGGGCTGTTCTACGAAGACCACGCCTACGACCGCGTGCTGGGGCGCGAGCAGCTCGCAGGCCGCCTCGACGATCCGGACTACCTCAATAGCTGGGGCCTCTACGACGACAGTCTGTACGCCATGGCGGAAGAGGAAGCAAAGCGCCTGGATCGTCAGGACGGTCCCTGGAACCTGACCGTGCTCAATCTGACCGCCCACGCCCCGGCGGGCTATCCGGCCAGGGCCTGCCAGGCCAATCAGGGCGAGCACGATGGTGTGGATATCCTGTACGCGGTGAAATGCTCGGCCTGGCTGACCCGCCGGCTGATCCAGCGCCTTGGCGACCAGGGGCTGCTGGAGGACACCCTGGTGGTGATTGCCAGTGACCATCTGACCATGCGTGTCTCGGCCTGGGATCAGCTGATTCAGACGCCTCGCACCAACACCCTGATGATGATGGGCAATGCGCTGACGCCCCAACGCATCTCGACCACCGCCACCACCATGGACACCCTGCCGACGCTGCTGGAGGCGATGGGCTTCACCATCGACTGGCACCGCGCCGGACTGGGCGTCTCGCTGTTCTCGAACGATCCGACCCTGGCCGAACGCTACGGCCTGGAAGCGCTCAACGGGTACATGCGTGAAGAAACCGCGCTGCAGCAACGCCTGTGGCAAGGCCTGGCCCCGGCGTATCGCAACGACGGACAGCCCGACGCCCCACCCGAGGCACCCCAGCAGCCTTGACCTTGGTGTCTACCTGCCTGGGCGCCCATATGAAGAGTAGCGGCGACAGGGCGCCTGGATGACGACCAGGACGACTGGACAAGGCTTCACCGACGGCACCTTGCCCCGGATCACTCGTTGCTGGCGTCGATCCGGTTCGGGGCCTCGTCTGTCAGTATCGCCTCCAGCACGCTGTCCACAGTGATCTGCTTGAGGCAGTTGGTATGCCCGAGCGGGCAATGTCGCTCGAAGCAGGGCGAGCAGGACAAAGCCAGATAGTGAATCCGGGCGTTGTCGGTCAGCGGCGGCGTATAGGCCGGCGACGAGGAGCCATAGATCGCCTGGATA
>NZ_JAMXRY010000049.1:0-38508 GCF_024124525.1 Halomonas sp. OfavH-34-E
CAGAAGTGAAACCGCTCAGCGCCGATGGTAGTGTGGGGTCTCCCCATGCGAGAGTAGGTCATCGTCAGGCATTTATTCAGAAGAAGCCCAATTCCGAGAGGAGTTGGGCTTTTTCGTACGCATGGGGCAGACCCCTCTCTTTATATGTGGGGCCGCGCCGATAACCCCCTCGGCGCGGTCCGGCCGCTCGCAAACTCGCGTCGTTCGTCCCCCCTTGCAGCTTCGCTGCAAACCCTGGGGTGACTCACCCCCATACGAGAGTAGGGTGAGAGCCGCCCGGACAATGCAACGCATTGTCAGGCTCGAACGGGCGAGGGATGTAAAGCCGCTTGCGGCGCCCCGAGCCCAGGCTCAAGGCCACGAAGTGGCCGCAGAGGCGTCAGGCATTTATTCAGAAGTAAGCCCGATTATCGAGAGATAGTCGGGCCTTCTTTTTGTAAAGAGCGCATGCATGGGCTCTCTACAAATTCAGCCGCGCTTTTTATATGTGGGGCCGCGCCGATAACCCCCTCGGTGCGGTTCGGCCTGGCTCTTCTCAAGGGCAGGCTCGCGTCGTTCGTCACCCCTTGCAGCTTCGCTGCAGCCCTTGTAAAGAGCGCTGGGGTGACTCACCCCCATGCGAGCGACCTTGCTGTCTAAGCGTCATCGTCAGGCATTTATTCAGAAGAAGGCCCAATTCCGAGAGGAGTTGGGCCTTCTTTTTGTAAAGAGCGCATGCATGGGCTCTCTACAAGTTCAGCCGAATAAGGCGAGGTGACTCACCCCCATGCGACTACCCTGTCGTGAACAGATCAGGCATGTATCACGAAGAAGCCCGCTTCCGAGAGGAGGCGGGCTTCTTTGGTTTCAGGCACGTTTCAGCAAGACGGCTGTCGCGGCTCTGTGCCTAGAACGCGATGGTGGAGACGACCAGTTGGCTCGCTTGCAGCGAACGCAGGCCCAGGCGGTCGCCGGGTTCGATGACCAGAAGATCACCGGCCGCGAGTACCTCGCCGGAGACGAGTTCCACACGACCACTGATCAGGTACCAGGCTCGAAGTAGTGCGGGTTCCGGTGACAGGTGCAGGGTTTCCTGTTCGCGGAGCAACTGGTGTGTGAGGTAGCCGCGACTGCCGTATCTCACCATCAGGTTGAAGTCGCGATAGAGCCCCTGGCTCAGGGTTTGCCAGGCGCCGTCAAAGGTGTCGACTTCGAAGCGCCTGAGGTCCCTGGAGCGGTGCCCTTGATGCTCAAGGTGGGCCTCGCCTTCCAATACCATGAGGTGTCGTTCGTAGCCTGCCAGAGGGGTGAACAGGCACTCTTCGGACTCTACCGTGGCGGTGCTCAGGCGGACCTGAAAGTTCCGGTCGGCATAGTCACTGTCAACGGGAGCGATGAACAGCTCCCGCGTCGTGCCTCCGGACCAGAGGCGCGCGGGTGTCTCGGATGAGCGTCGAATGATCATGGGAGGTTGGCCAGCGAGTGCTGCGCCTCCTTTTGCCAAGGATCGTTTCATCGTCTCAAGGGTTTAAGTCGATGTGCTTGATCTGGCTCAAGAGATGCTGGGGTAGAGCGACTCTCGCTCGGCGCTGACTCCCGAATCACAACAGTTCGGCGAAAAAGTTGTGCTTACATCAAAATGATAGTTCTACGCCTGCATAGAAGGAACGGTCCGGCGCCGGTTCGAAATAGCGGTCGTTGCTGGCATTGATGCGGATATTGGCATAGTGGTCTTCGTCAAACAGATTGCGGATGCCGAGGTAGGTCGACAGTATCTGGTTGCCGCCCAGTCGCCAGCCGTCACCCGCACGAAGGTTGACCAGCCAGTAGCTGTCGACGTCTACCCGGTTGGCATTGTCCGCGACCATGTCGCCCACATACTGGGTTTCCAGGGTGGCAAAGTAACGGGTTTCCTGGCTGCCTGTCCCGTACCAGGTGAGCTGGTTGACCCAGGTTGTCTCCGGAAGCCCGGGCAGACGGTTGCCGTCCAGGTCACTACCGGAAACCTGGTTGAACTCGTAGCGTGCCAGGGTCAGGGCGGTATTGAGCTCCAGACGCGCCGAGGGCTGCCATCCTAGCGCGACTTCGAGCCCGTCGCGGCTGGTGTCGCCAAGGTTTTCGTAGAAGGTGCGATCGCTGCCATCGATCTCGTAGGGGACCAGTTCATCGTCGACGTCGATCGAGAATAGGGTGACGTCGTAATCCAGTCCGGTGGGCAGGGTGCCGCGCACCCCGAGCTCACGGCTCCAGCTCTCCTGGGGCTCGACGTCGGGGTTGAAGCCACCACCTGCGGGATTGGCAAACTCCGAGAAGGTCGGTGTCTCGAAGGCGGTGGAGGTGTTGGCGTAGACCTGGTGCAAGGGATGGAAGCGGTAGCTGATTCCCAGGCTTCCATTGGTTTCGTGGAAGGTGCGTTCACCGCTCTGGTCGCCATCGTTGTCGTAGTCGTCGTCGATTTCCATGTCGATGCGATCGAAGCGTCCGCCGGCCGACAGTATCCAGTGCTCATTCAGGGCAAGGTCGCCCTGGGCGAAGATGCCCAGGCTGGTCGCCGTCTGGGTC
This sequence comes from Halomonas sp. OfavH-34-E, assembly GCF_024124525.1. NCBI lineage: Bacteria > Pseudomonadati > Pseudomonadota > Gammaproteobacteria > Oceanospirillales > Halomonadaceae > Halomonas > Halomonas sp. OfavH-34-E. The sequence goes on from NZ_JAMXRY010000049.1 coordinate 2,542, forward strand.
TCGTCGGCCACTTCTCCCGTCACGCTGCCATCGAAGGCCACATCGCGGCGATGGCGGTCGTCTTCCTGGCGAGCGCCGTCGATACCCACCATGCTGTCCAGCGTCATGCCGGCGAGGTTGGAGCGTTGGTGATATTCGGCGCTGCCACCGAAGTGGTGACGTCGGTAGTCGATCAAGCTGTCGCCCGGATAGGGCAATTGCTGTTCGAAGTCTCGCCAGGTGGTAAATCCCTTGAGGTAGAGCTCCCCGGGGCCGAAGCCTAGATCCTCGTACTGCAATCCCACGACCTGCTGGTCCACCTCCTGGCCGGTGTCGTAGTCCTCGGTGAAGCGGCCCGCCTGTCGGCGATCTTCATCGACCTGGTCCTGGGTCAGGCCACCAGGATCTTCGGAACGGGGGTTGTCGAGCAGGTTGATGATGGCGGTGAGACGGCGTTGATCGCCCATATCCCGTGACAGGCTGGCGTTCAGCAAGCGCTTCTCGGTGCGGCTGTGATCCCGATAGCCGGCCAGTTCCAGTCGCGAGGCACCCAGGTGGTAGGCCCAGCCGTCGTGCTCGCCGCCGGTGGAAAGGGATTGCTTGTTGTAGCCGTCGCTACCGATACCGGCACGTATCGTCGTCGAGTCATCACCTTCGTCACGCCCGTCCGCCGTCGTGACCGAAATGACACCACCGGCGGCATTGCCGTACTGAACCGCCGCCGGTCCCCTGATGACCTCGATCTGTTCTGCGTTGTCCAGGTCGATGGCATCGAGCTGGGCCTGGCCATCGGGGAGGGTGTAGGGAATACCGTCCACCAATATGGTGATGCCGCGCACACCGAAGGGAGCGCGGGCACCAAAGCCCCTGATGGAGACACGAGCACCCTGGGCGAAGTTGTCGCGATTCTGGATGAACACCCCAGGCACTCGAACCAGGGATTCATCGAGACGGACCCGCTGCTGACCTTGATGGATGTCGTCTTCATCGACCATCGAGACAGCCATCGGGGTGGTGAGTAGCTCGCGCTCCAGGCGCGGCGCCGACACCGTCAACACGGGTTGCTGCAGCTCGACGGCGCGGTCGTCGGTTGCGGCAGTCTGTGCGGTGACAGGCGTTGTCAGCGGGAGCAGCAGCAGGGCGGCGGCCGGGCGAGAGGTCATCAGGTTCATCCTTGAACGGCGAGGCGAGAAGGGAGTGGTGGCTCGAAAGAGCATCTTTATCGTTTAAGCACAATTCTAGAGAAGTCGCCTCCTTGGCACCACTCTGGGAAAGAGAGCCTGGTTCCCGTCGGTGCCTGGCCTTCCGCTAGACCAAAGTCGCTTTTCGTTGTGTGGCCAGGTAGTTTATCTTTTGAGCTGAAAAACGAACAGAAGTTCACTATGCGAACTAGCGCCACTGGTCGAGTTGCCGGAAACGGTGTCGAGCGAGAGACCAATAATGAGCGCGCGTCGACGATAACGATAAAGTCCGGAGGATCCCCATGAAGACCCCCCTCGCGTGCCTGATGGCCGCATCCCTGACGGCCCTTTCCTGTGCCTCGGTTCAAGCGGCGACCACGCTGCGCATGGCCCACTTCTGGCCTGGTGCCTCTGGTATCAATACCCAGATCTTCGAGCAGTGGGCCAAGGCGGTGGAGGAAGACTCCGGCGGTGATCTGCGTGTTCAGGTCTTCCCTTCCGGTACCCTGGCCAAGGCTGACGACATCTATGAGGCGACCGTAAACGGCATCGCCGATATCGGCGCCACCGCTCAGGGCTACACCGCCGGGCGCTTCCCGCTGTCGCAGATCGTCGAACTCCCCGGGGTGGCCGATTCCGCGATACAGGGTTCATGCATCCTGCAGACCCTGCACGACGATGGCGGCCTGGGGGGAGAGTACGACGATACTCGCGTGTTGTTCATGTTCACCACCGGTCCCGGTTACATCCATACCGTGGATACCGACGTCGAGGTACCGGCCGATCTGGAAGGGCTGCGAATCCGTCGCCCGACCGCGGTGGCAGGCGATATCCTCGAAAACATGGGGGCAAGCCCGGTAGGCATGCCTGCCCCGGATATCTATACCTCCATGCAGCGGGGCGTGCTCGATGGCTTGAGCTTTCCCTGGGAAGGCATGAAGGGGTTTCGTATCAACGAGCTGGTCGAATACCACACCCAGGTGCCGTTCTATTCGCTGATCTTTGTGGCAACCATGAGCCAGCGTGCCTACGATCGGCTGACGCCGGAGCAGCAGGCGGTCATCGATGCCAACTCCGGCATGCAGTGGGCACTCAATGCGGGGGAGGTGTTCCACGCCATCGACGAGGTGGGGCGGCAGGAAGCGGTGGATGCCGGCCACACCATTCGGGTGGTCGATGCGCCCCTCGACAACGCCGACTGGGCGCCGCCGCTCCAGCAGGGCATCGAGGATTACCTGAGCGGACTCGAGGAGCGCGGCTTGAGCCAGGCGCATGACGTCTATCAGGCGGCGCTGGCGGCACGTGAAAGCTGCGCCGGGACGGAGTGACGCCATGCAACCCTTTCTGGAAGGGGCCAGCCGTTGGCTGGCCCTGGTCTGTCGCTGGGTGGCGGGCGGCTGTCTGATACTGATGCTGGCGGTGACCATCGCCGACGTGGTGACACGCTACCTGCAGCGTCTGACCGATGGCGCCATCTCCTTTCAAGTCTTCGGTAGCGTCGAACTGGTCAGCTACCTGATGCTGTTTGCCTTGCTGGCGGCCATGTCGGCCAGCGTGGAGAAGAGCCAGGTGGTGGTCGAGGCCTTTTCCCACCGTCTTCCTGCGTCCATCGCAGCGCGCCTGCATGGCGTCTATCTGCTGGGCTTTGCGGTGCTTGGCGGGGTGCTGGCGACGGGCTTGGTGGGTGCGGCCCACGCCGCTGTCGAGTACGGCGAGGTCACCCAGGACCTGAGGATCTCGCTCGGGCCGATCTATCTTGTCGCTGCAGTGCTCAGTGCTCTGCTGGCGTTGCGCAGCCTGCTGCACGCGCTCCTGGGGGCGCTGTTCGGCCAGAGTGCGGAGGTGTCCCATGGCGACTGAGACGATCGGCGGGTTCGGGCTGCTGCTGTTGCTGGTGTTGATGATCCTGCGGGTGCCGGTAGCTCTGGCGATGCTGCTGGTCGGTGTCGGTGGTTTTGCCACCATCATCGATCTCGGCGCGGCGGTATCGATGTTGAAATCGGTGCCGGTGGAGGTGTTGTCCAACTACAGCTTCAGCGCGATTCCGATGTTCATCCTGATGGGCGTACTGGCGGCGCATTCTGGCATGGCCGGCAAGCTGTTCCAGTCGGCGCGGGTGATCTGCGGTGGATGGAAGGGCGGCCTGGCGATCGCCGCCGTAGGCTCCTGCGGTGTCTTTTCGGCGATTTCCGGATCTTCTCTGGCCACCGCCAGCACCATGACTCGGGTGGCCCTGCCGGAGATGGAACGATATGGCTACCATCGCGGCCTGGCCACCGGGGCGCTGGCTGCGGGCGGCACCCTCGGCATCATGATTCCGCCCAGTATCGCCCTGCTGATCTATGCCATCCTGACCGAGCAGTCGGTGGGTGACATGTTCATGGCGGGTCTGGTGCCCGGGCTCCTGGGGCTGGTGCTGTACGCCCTGACCGTCAGCGTGGTCATGCGGGTAAAGCCGGATCTGGCGGTGGCAGGGGAAGCGACAGGCTGGGGTGAGAAGCTTGCCTCGCTCGGCGGCCTGGTGCCCTTCTTCGCGGTCTTCCTGGTCATGATCCTGGGCATCTATCAGGGAATCTTCACTCCCACCGAGGGGGCCAGTGTCGGTGCCTTTGCCACCCTGATCTACGCCCTGGTCAAGGGGCTGCGTGCACGGGAGCTGTGGTCTGCGGTCCAGGAGACCCTGGCGCTGTCGGCGGTGGTGTTCTTCATGCTGGTCGGTGCCGAGGCGCTGGGCTACTTCATTTCACTCTCACGGATCTCGTTCTCCATCAGCGACAGTCTGTTTGCCATGGAGCTGACGCCCTTCGTTGTCGTGCTGTGCATCCTGGCCATGTACTTCCTGCTCGGCATGTTCATGGACTCGATCGCCATGCTGGTGATCACGGTGCCGGTGGTGTTCCCGATCATTCAGAGCCTGGGTATCGACCCGGTGTGGTTTGGCATCGTCACGGTGCTGACGGTCGAGTTGGGGCTGATCACGCCGCCGGTGGGGATGAACGTCTTCGTGATCAAGGCCATGGCGCCCCATGTGGGACTGGGGGAGATCTTCCGAGGCGTCTCTCCCTTTATCGTGTCTGACTTTGTGCGCCTGGCTCTGTTGCTGTTGTTCCCGACCTTGAGCACCCTCTTTTTGCTGTAGTCGGCATCGAAGCGGCGGCCAGTATTACGCTCAGCTCACCCCAAGCCCGCCATACGGCGGGCTTTTTTGATGCATTTAATGTCGGTTGGATGAGGTTTCTGATATGACGCTCTAGTCCAATATGAGCCTTTGTGGGAGGCGCGTTTCACTAAGCTTGCAGCGTGACACCATCGTAATGACGCGAGGGCTTGACGTGAGTGCGCGCAATATTTTTGTGGTGGGGCTGAACGATGACAATCATGAGCGTCTGCTGCGCTTGAAGGGTGCCGAAGAATGGCGCTTTCACCGAATTATTGCGCCGGAGGCGGTCTATGACACCGAAGAATTCGATATTCCCGCGATGCTCGAGGAAGCCGGCCAGACCCTGGACCGATTCGGCAGGCCGATAGACGCGATCATCGGCTATATGGATTTTCCGGTATCCACGATGCTGCCGATCCTGTGCAAGCGATTCGGTACCCGATCGACGTCGCTGGAAAGCTTGCTGAAGTGTGAGCACAAGTACTGGAGCCGTTGCGTTCAGCGCGAGGTGGTGCCGCAGTACATCCCCGGGTTCACCGCCTTCGACCCCTTCGACGAGGCGGCGTTGGGTCAGATCGGTGCGGCGGGGCTGTCCTTTCCCTTCTTCGTCAAGCCGATCAAGTCGTCGGGCTCACGGCTCGGTTTTCGCATCGAGACGCCGGAAGACTTTGCGCTTGCCATTGACCGTCTGAAGGCGGAGATCGGTTCCATCGCCGAGCCGTTCAACAGCGTGCTGGATCAGGCCAACCTGCCTCCGGAGATCGCGGCGATCGATGGCCATTACTGCATGGCCGAGGAAATCATCGGCGGCTGGCAATGCACGCTGGAAGGCTACGTCCACGATGGCGAGGTCGTGGTCTATGGTGTGGTCGACTCGATTCGCTACCCAGGGGTGTTGAGCTTCTTCCACTATCTGTACCCCTCGGCCCTGCCACAAAGGGTTCAGCAGCAGATGATCGACGCCACCCGCCTGGTCATGACCCGCACCGGCTTCGATCAATCCGCGTTCAACGTCGAGTTTTTCTGGGACGAACTCCAGGATCGCATCTGGCTGCTCGAGATCAACACACGCATTTCTCAGTCACATTGCGACCTGTTCGAGAAGGTCGACGGGCTCAGCCATCAGCAGGTGACGGTGGACCTGGCGCTGGGGCAGCGTCCGAGACTGCCCCACCGGGAGGGCGCCTACGCGGTCGCGGCCAAGTTCTTCTACCGCGTTTTTTTCCATGACGCCACCGTCGAACGGGTTCCGTCGGCGCAGACCCTCGCACAACTCGAACAGGACTACCCCGGCACGGTGATCAGTCTGCAGGTGGAGGAGGGGCAGCGTCTGTCGAGCCTGCCAGAACAGGATAGTTACAGCTTTGCATTGGCCTATATTTGGATGGGGGGCGACGACTATCAGGCGCTGCTTCGTCGCTATCAGCAACTGGCGGCCCGACTGATCTTCGCATTCGGCGATATCGATAGTTGAGTCGGCGCGCCGCCGCTGTACCGAGCGTCACCGAGAGCGCTGGAGTGGCCAGGTTGCAGGGGTAGGGCGATCTCGGCAGCGCGGTATGGACAGGGCGATCTCGACAGGGTGAGCTTGAAGCCAGTGCAAGGAGCGACGATGCGGGTGGTCAGCGATTTTCCGCGCAAGGTGATGGAGCAGGAAACCTGGATTCCACTGGCCGACGGCACGCGGCTGGCTGCCCGTATCTGGCGGCCGGTCGACGCCGACGATGATCCGGTGCCGGCGATCCTCGAGTACCTGCCTTATCGCAAGCGTGACCTGACCGCGGAGCGAGACGCTCAGGTGCATCCTTACTGGGCCGGGCATGGCTATGCCGGGGTTCGCGTCGATATCCGAGGCACCGGCGAATCCGATGGCGTACTGACCGACGAGTACCTGCAGCAGGAACTGGACGACGGGGTGGCGGTACTCGAGTGGCTGGAACGCCAGCCCTGGTGTACGGGAAGTGTCGGCATGGTCGGTATTTCCTGGGGGGGCTTCAACGGCCTGCAGATCGCCGCCATGCGCCCACCGCAGCTCAAGGCGGTCATCACCATCTGTTTTACCGATGACCGCTACGCCGATGATATCCACCATATGGGTGGCTGCCTGCTGGCCGACAATCTTTCCTGGGCGTCGACCATGTTCGATGGCAATGCCATCCCGCCCGACCCGGCGCTGGTGGGTGGCGACTGGTTCAGGATGTGGCTCGATCGCCTGGACGGCAGCGGCCTCTGGCTTTCGCGCTGGCTTCAGCACCAGCGACGTGACGACTACTGGAAACATGGCTCGGTGTGCGAGGACTACAGCCGTATCCAGGTGCCGGTGTACGCCATCAGCGGCTGGGCGGATGGTTACTGCAACGCCGTCTTCCGGCTGCTGGCCGGTTTGACCTCGCCACGCAAGGGGCTGGTGGGCCCCTGGGCTCACAAGTACCCCCACCTCGGGGTACCGGGGCCGGCCATCGGCTTCCTGCAGGAAGGGCTACGGTGGTGGGACCACTGGCTGAAGGACCAGGATACCGGGATCATGGACGAACCGATGCTGAGGGTCTGGATGCAGCAATCGATGCCGCCATCGGCGCGCTACAGCGCTCGTCCCGGTCGCTGGGTCGCCGAGCCGAGCTGGCCCTCTCCCCACATCATGTCCCGGAGCTGGCGGCTGACCAGCGGACATGACCTGCGTGGCGAGGACGGCACCGACGCGAAGGACGGCGATGACGACGAGAGCCTGGATATCCGCTCGCCGCTGTCGGTGGGCCTGTATGCCGGCAAGTGGTGTTCCTACAACGCACCGCCGGATCTGCCTCACGACCAGCGTGACGAGGACGGTGGCGCCCTGATTTTCCAGACGCCCCGGCTCGAGCAGGATCTGGAAATCTGTGGTGCCCCATCGGTGCAGCTGGAACTGTCCGCCGACCAGCCGGTGGCGATGGTGGCGCTGCGTCTTGTCGATATCGCCGAAGACGACAAGGCGACACGGGTGTCCTATGGGGTGCTCAACCTGACCCATCGTGACAGCGACGAACACCCGGAGCCTCTGGTGCCGGGGCGCCGCTACCGCGTGACGGTGTGTCTCAAGCATATTGCCCAGCAGTTTCCGGCGGGGCACGCCATCCGGCTGGCGATCTCGACCAGCTACTGGCCGCTGGTATGGCCTGCGCCAAGGCCGGTACGCCTGACACTGTGGCCTGGTGCCTGTCGCCTGGTGCTGCCGACCAGGGTCCCCAGGCCGGCGGAAGAAGCGGCTCTGCGCCCCTTCGAGGAGCCGGAAGGGGCGCCACCGCTGGCCAAGACGCTGCTGCAGCCTTCCCAGGAAAGCTGGAAGGTGATCCGAGATCTGGCCAATGACCAGACCACACTGGAGGTGTTCCACGACGAGGGCAGCTACCGGCTGGACGATATCGCGCTGGACATCTCCGGCTCGGTGACCGAGCGCTACAGCTATTCCTACGGCAACTACGACAGTGTTACCGGCTGGACCGAGTGGCAACGTACCTTCCGCCGGGGGGACTGGGAGATCCACACCCTGACCCGCACTCGGCTGACCAGCGACGCCGACAGCTTTCGGGTGCGTGCCACCCTGGACGCCTGGCAGGGCGATACTCGAATCTTTTCGCGAAGCTGGGATGAGGTCTTCCCCCGGGATCTGGTCTAGGGCTTGTCTGAAAAGTGCCTGCGCTCGGTAATACGGCGTTAAAAATCGGCAGGTGCGCCAGCCCGGTCAAAATGCTCATTTACACCCCGTAAACTGCGCTTTCTCACCGATTTTTGCCTTGTCTAACCTTCGCTCGTCGACTTTTCGGACAGCGCCTAGGGCGAGCTTGGCGATCCGTCGCCTTGACGATGGAACTGGCGGCGGCGGAAGTCGCGGGGAGCCACTCCGCTGAGCCGCTTGAAGAAGCGGGTGAAATAGGCGGGCTCGGAAAATCCCAGGCCATCGGCGATCTGGGCGATGGTCAGGTTGGTATAGGTCAACTCGCGCTTGGCTTCGAGCAGTAGACGCTGGTGCAGCACCGCCAGGGCGCTTTGGTCCGCCAGGCGCCGGCACAGGGCGTTGAGGTGGGCCGCGCTGATGTCCAGCTCGCGCGCCATTTCCTCGATGCTCGGCTGCTGGCGAAAGCGCCGCTCGATCAGTGTCTGGTAGCGGGCCAGGTGGCCGTGGCCGGGATCGGTGCTCACGGCAGACCTGGCCCGGCTGGCCGGATGCGTCGCCAGGCGAGCCGCTTCCACCGTCAGCGCCTGGATCAAGGCGTCGAGCAGCACGTCGCGGTCCCGCGCCGGCCGTCGGTATTCCCCGTCGATATGTTCCACCAATGCCTGCAGTCGGTGTCTGGCGTCGGCTAGTGCAGTGACTCCCGCGCTGCGCCAGACCCTGCTGGCGTCCGGCAGTACCTGCTCGAGGTGGCTGACCAGCGGTGCCGCCAGGGTCAGGATGTGGCCCTGGATGTTCGGAGCGAAGGCAAACCCGTGAATGGTGAGCGCAGGCACCAGGATCAGCAGCGGGGCGGCCCGCCGTTGTCGGCTGTCTTCCAGTTGCAGTTCGACCTCGCCCGCGTACAGCAGCAGCAGGTGAGTCAGGTCGACGTGGCGGTGGGGATGGATGCGCCAATCGTGGAGCCGACTGCGTTCGGCGATGGACTCGCAGTGCAGCAGGTCGGGGGTCGGCCAGCTACCGGTTTCCCCGTAAAGGGTAAAGGTGGGAACCGCTGACGATATCGTGGTGGACGGGGTCTCGGGGTTCATGGTCTGCGCTCCTGGCGGTTGCCGGGGAGGTGATTGAGCGTGACTACGACAAATGTCAGGGTAGATTCCGCGAAAAGTCCAGTTTGTGGCGAGGAATATGCCTTATCTGGGGTGGTGTTTCAGCGAAAAATACAAGGCATAACCATAACGTTCCGCTGACGAGGTAGCCACCATGACGACAACATCTTCCCCCGAGCGTATCGATAGTGAACTCACGACCCAGGTCGCCATCATCGGGGCCGGGCCTTCCGGACTGCTGCTGGGGCAACTGCTCAGCCGGGCCGGGATCGACAATGTGATCGTCGAACGCAAGAGCGGCGACTATGTGCTGGGACGTATTCGTGCCGGGGTGCTCGAGCAGGGCATGGTCGACCTGCTGCGTGAAGCCGGCGTCAGCCAACGCATGGATGCCGAGGGCCTGCCCCACGACGGCTTTGAGCTTGCCTTCGACAACCGCCGGGTACGCGTCGACCTTGCGGGGCACACCGATGGCAAGCAGGTGATGGTGTACGGCCAGACCGAAGTCACCCGGGACCTGATGGAAGCACGCGAGCGAGAAGGCGGTATCAGCTACTACGAGGCCAGCGACGTCACCCCCCATGATCTGGAGAGCGAGTCGCCCTCCCTCACCTTTCAGCATGAAGGCAAGGGGTACCGTCTGCGCTGTGCCTATGTGGCGGGGTGCGATGGATACCACGGCGTGTCACGCCAATCGATCCCGCAGGAGCGTCTGAAGACCTTCGAGCGGGTCTATCCGTTTGGCTGGTTGGGGCTGTTGTCCGATACGCCACCGGTGACCGATGAGCTGATCTACGCACGCCACGAGCGGGGCTTCGCCCTGTGCAGCATGCGGTCGGAGAATCGCAGCCGCTACTACGTGCAGGTGGGCCTCGATGAGAAGGTCGAGGACTGGTCCGATGAGCGTTTCTGGGACGAACTGAAACGGCGCCTGCCGGAAGACGTGGCCGAGACTCTGGTGACGGGACCTTCGATCGAAAAGAGCATCGCACCACTGCGCAGCTTCGTGGTCGAGCCGATGCAGTACGGTCGCCTGTTTCTGGTGGGGGACGCCGCCCATATCGTGCCGCCCACCGGTGCCAAGGGGCTGAACCTGGCGGCGAGTGACGTCAACACCCTGTATCGCCTGCTGGTGAAGGTGTTTAACGAAGGGCGCAGCGATCTGATCCCGCGCTACTCCGAGGTGTGCCTCAAGCGTATCTGGAAGGCCGAGCGCTTCTCCTGGTGGATGACGTCGATGCTGCATCGTTTCAGCGACGAGGAAGACTTCGAGGCGCGCATGCAATTGGCGGAGCTCGATTATCTGACCGGCTCGACAGCGGGCCTGACCACCATCGCCGAAAACTACGTGGGGCTGCCCTACGAACCCCTGGAGTAGCGTCATAGAGGTATCTGCCGGCGAGGGACCTGCGAGGGAAAAGCGGCTCTCGGTCAGGGGCAATACCGACATCGGGGCATCGACAGGGAAAGGTGCAATGGGGTCGACGTTGACCTGGTGAGGGCTCGGGGCGTGTCCTGCCGCTAGGCAGCTTCCGGTGCATCGCGTAAGGTCGTGATTCTGCTTCCCGGTCGATGTCGAACCCCATGAAACAAGAGAGCTTGACCCCATTTCAGATCCTGATTCTGATCCTCTCCTTTTACGTGCTTGGTGCCATGGCGGTGCAGGAGCTGAATGACCTGCCGCCGGAGGTCGATGACCTGATTTTCAAGCTGGACCTGGTGGTCTGCGGCTTCTTCTTTGCCGACTTCTGCATCCGTTTCCACCGTGCGGAGAGCAAGTGGCGCTTTATGCGCTGGGGCTGGATCGATCTGCTGGCGAGTATCCCGGTGAGCTTCTTGATGGCTGGCCGTCTGGTGCGCGTAGTGCAGATCATCCGCATGCTGCGCGCGATCAAGTCGGTACACCTGATCTGGAACCTGCTGTTTCGCAACAAGGCCAAGGGCATCTTCGCCTCGGTGGCCTCGGCCACGGTACTGCTGTTGATCTTCGGCTCGGTGGTGATCCTGGTGGTGGAAGGCCCTAACCCGGAAAGTGCCATCGATACCGCCGAGGAGGCTTTGTGGTGGGCCTTCGTCACAGTCACCACGGTGGGGTACGGCGATTACTATCCGGTGACGTCGCTGGGACGGGTCGTGGCGGCGCTGTTGATGGTGGCCGGTGTGGGTCTGTTCGGTAGCTTCGCGGCCTACGTCGGTTCACTGTTCATCGATGATCAGGAGGACGAGTCCGAACGGCTGCATCGGATCAATCGAGACATGCTGCGAGAGTTGCACCGCGAGGTGCGAGAACTCAAGGCCGAGGTGGTGGCCCTGAGGGGGGCACTCGATGGGAGCAGCGACGCCCCGCCAAGCGGGCAGGTCGCCCGCGAAGACCGGGCAGGCGGGTCTGATCAGGTGCCCGAGCCCGGTCCCGAACGGCTGCCGGGAGGCGATCCGCGCGAGTGACGCGCACTCGTCGCTGCATCGCCCGCCGGGTGCTTCACTTGACCTCATACTGGCCTTCCCACACGCGGGCATCGTCCTGACCGGGGGCTCGGGTGGTCGCCCCCGGCGTGATGTCGTCGGCATGATCGGCGCGGTAGGCCTCCATGCGCTTCTTCATGCGGTGACGCACCAGCGGCATCAGCGCCAGTCCCACCAGGCTCAGCACCAGGGCCATCATGGTGGCCAGCACCAGGGTGACGGCGCCGACCAGGGTGGCGAGAGCCAGCTTGAAGCCACCCATCCGGCGGGTGGGGCGTGCCTGGCGAGCGCGTTGCTGCCAGCGGGACGCCGCCCTCCAGGCGGCGTTGTGCTGGTAGTCGTCGGTGCTGAAGGAATGATCAGTCGTCATGCTGGACTCCGGTCACGTCAAAGGTATGGCGATCGAGGCGGACCTCGAGCTCCTGGTGCTGGGCGTCGTAGCCTTCGATCTCGATATCACCTGTACGGTCGACATCCAGCGAGCTGAACAGTTCCAGGCCGGCCGCCTGGGCGGCGTCCAGCGCCTTGCCGACATCGTCGCCGCTGAGGCTCCAGGTCGGGATCTCGCTCTGGCGCCGCTGTTCGCCCAGCAGGCTGCCGTCGCTGAGGTCCATGTCGACGTCGAGGCGCCAGCCGTCGTCGCGCCAGCCTTCCGCCTCGAAACGATCGCCGTCATCGATACCCAGCTCATCGTAGTGGGTGAAGCCGTACTCCCCGGTGCTGGCCAGCAGGCGGTCGATCTCCTCCCGGTTGACGGCTTCATCGTCGGCCATGGCGGTGGTGGCGAGGGTGCCGCTCAAGGTCAGGGCGGCCAGGCTCAGGGTGACAGTCTTGTTCATGCTGGGGACTCCATTCGCTGTTGAGGTAAGCTCACCGTGTGCTTGGTGATCTCGGCGAGTGGGACCATCCTGGCAGGGGGGACCTGTCGCCAGCCTGACGGGATCGTTCATCTTTCATTCATCTGCAGTGGGTCAGACTTCGCCTCATGACCTCCAAGACACTTTTCTTGCTATGCACGTCCGTGATGGCCGCAAGCCTGGCCCAGGCTCCGCGCCCGAGCGATGACGTCAGCCTCGCGGCACTGGCGAGCGAGTCGCTGGGTATCGGTTTCGCCCGCGCGGATGACGACTGGCGTGACTTGCACCAGGAGGTGCGTGAAGGCCGGCTGGTGGCGTTGCCGACGCTGCTGGACTGGCTCGATGAGCGCTACGACGGGCAGGTGCTCGAAGTGGAGCTCGAACGTGACGACGGTAGAATCCTCTACGAGATCGAACTGGTCGGCGCCCAGGGGCAGGTCGTGGAGTTCGAGTTCGACGCAGGCAGTGGTGAGCTGTTGAGCGTCGAAGGGGTCGGCATCGATGCCATGCAGCGCCCCGCGCCGCGCGATGCCGACTAGCCCGCGGGGATCACCGCAATACAGGGATGACGCCGGAGGAGGCGTGGCATGAAGATTCTGCTGGTCGAGGATGACCAGGCGCTGAGCGAAGCGCTCGCCGCCTCCCTCGAGGAAGGCGGGCTGCTGGTGGAAGTCGCGGCGACCGGAGGCGAGGCGGATTTTCTGCTGCGCACCGAGCGCTACGACGCAGTCGTGCTCGACCTGGGACTGCCGGATGGCGATGGCACCCGCTGGCTGGCCCAGTGGCGCGACGACGACATCGACCTGCCGGTACTGGTGCTGACCGCGCGAGAGCGCTGGTCCGACAAGGCTGCGGGCTTTTCTGCCGGGGCCGACGACTACGTCACCAAACCCTTCGAGACCGCTGAAGTCATGTTCCGGCTGCGGGCCCTGGTGCGCCGCAGCCACGGCCACGCCCACCCGGTGCTCAGCGCCGGGGCGCTCAGCTTCGACACCCACACGGGGGCCGTGACGCTGGCCGGCAGGCCGGTGGCGCTGACGGCTCAGGAGTCACGGTTGTTGTCCTACCTGATGCACGCCCGCGAGCGGGTGGTCAGTCGCGCCGAGCTGGCCGAGCACGTCTACGACCGTGACCATGAACCCGATTCCAACGTGATCGACGTCCAGATCAGTCGCCTGCGGCGCAAGCTCGGCAGCGAGCGGATCGAGACACGACGCGGCGAGGGCTATCGCCTGGTGACCCCGGCGGGAGAGGATGCGCCGTGACGCCGCCGCGCGGTTCGCTGACCCGGCGGCTGCTGCTGGCGTCGCTGGTGCTGGTGCTGGTGATCCTGCCGCTGGTCGGCGGTGGGCTGTCCTACAGCTTTCGCGAATCCGCCTCGGCCTCGTTCGACGAACGCCTGTCGTCGATGCATCGGGTGCTGCTGGCGGCCCTGGATCGAGACCCCCAGAGCGGTGCCCTGGTGGTCAACGACAGTCTCGGCGATGCGCGCTTCGATCAGGTGTTCTCCGGTTGGTACTGGCAGATCAGCGACGGCGAGCGCCTGTCCCGGGGCTCGCGTTCGCTATGGGATCAGCGCCTGCCGATCACCGCCTCCCCGGACACCGTCTGGCGCACCATCGAAGGGCCTCGTGGGCAGTGGCTGAGGCTGGTCGAGCGTTCCCTCAGGCTGTCGGGACATCCCCACCCCGTTCACGTCAGCCTGGCGGTCAGCCGTCAGGAGCTCGATGCCGAAGTGGCACGCTTCGAATGGCTGCTATGGCTGTCGCTGCTGGGGCTCGGCGTGCTGTTGCTGACCGGTCTGGCGCTGCAGATCCGCTGGGGGCTGGCGCCCTTGAGGTCGCTTCACGCGGATCTGGCGGCGGTCAAGGGCGGCCAGCGGGAGCGCCTCGATACCCGGCTGCCGACCGAGCTCGCGGAACTGGCGGTGACCATGAACGAGGTGCTCGACCATGACCGACGGCTGATCGAGCGCGGCCGCGCCACCGCCGGCAATCTGGCCCACGCGCTCAAGACGCCGGTCAGCGTGTTGATGACCCAGGCGGAACGCCTTCCCGAGACCGAGCGAGCCAGGATGCGCCAGGAGCTAGGACGTATCGATGCTGCCGTGCGCCACCACCTGGCCCGTGCCAGCGCCGTCGGCAGCGCCGCCCTGGCCGCCAGGGTACGTCTGGCCAGGGTGCTGGCGCCGGTGCTGGACGGCCTGTCTCGGCTGGCCAGGCGTCGCGGTATCCGTCTTGAGACCCGCGTGGCGGATGGGCTGGCGCTGCGCATCGATCCCAACGATCTGCAGGAGCTGACCGGCAACCTGCTGGAGAACGCCATCGACTGGGCGCGCACCCGGGTCGAACTCGATCTTTGGCTCGAGGGGGACAGCGTGCGCCTGCGGCTGGAAGATGACGGTCCGGGCATGAGCGCGCAAGAGCGTGAGGCGGTACTCAAGCGCGGCGTGCGTCTGGATGAGCGCCGCCCCGGCAGTGGGCTGGGGCTTTCCATCGTCGAGGAACTGGTGTCACTGTACGGCGGTACGATGACCCTGGATCGCGCGGCGCTCGGTGGACTGAGGGTAAGCGTCACGCTGCCCGGCGGCTTGCTGGAAAAGACGCCGGCCGAGTAAGCCCGCGTTGTGCCGGTGTCCCTGGCTTGCGATGATGCAGGCTGTACGATCAGCCAGAGAGACGATGCGTGGACAAGTTCGAGGTCAAGCTGGACCAGGCCGCACGAGCCGCCTGGCTTTCCTATGTGGGTGGACAGACGCAGGATGAGATCGCCGCACAGCTTGGGGTCTCCCGGCCGGGCGTGCAGCGACTGCTGGCGCTGGCCAGGCAGGAAGGCCTGGTCAAGGTCCATATCGACCACCCCGTGGCCCACTGCACCGCACTGTCCCAGGCCATCCGTGAACGCTTCGAACTGGACTACTGTGACGTGGTGCCTGCGTCCGCCACCGCCGAGGACAGTACCCCCTACCTGGCGGTGGCCGGCGCCGAGCGTCTGTCACGCATCATCGAGCGCAGCGAGCCGCAGACCCTGTCGCTGGGCTCCGGCCGCTCGATTCGTGCGACCGTGGAGGCGCTGAGCCGGATCGACCGTCCACGTCATCGCTTCGTCTCGCTGGTCGGTAACGTGGCCAGGGACGGCTCGTCCAACCGCTACGACGGGGTCATGGTGGCGGCGGACAAGACCGGTGGCGAGCGCTACCTGCTGCCGACGCCGGTGGTCGCCAGTTCGGTCGAGGAGAAGCGGGCGCTGGCGGCACAGCCGCTGTTTCGCGCCATCGGCGAGGTGGCCGAGCAGGCCAGCGCGGCCTTCGTCGGGGTAGGGCGGATCGATCGCCAGGCGACGCTGTTTCAGGATCATTTCATCAGCGAGTCGGAACTCGACGAACTGCTGGCGCTGGACGCCGTGGGAGAGCTGGTGGGCTGGCCGATGGATGCCGATGGCCGGTTGATCGACTGCTCCACCAGTCAGCGAGTGACCAGCCTGCCGCTGACCACGCTGAAGCGTCAGGCGATGGTGGCGGTGGCCGGTGGCCGCGACAAAGGGCCGGCCATCCTGGCCGCGCTGCGCGGCGGCTGGCTGACCAGTCTGATCACCGACGATCAGGCGGCGCGCTATATCGTCGAGCGCCTTTCCTCGCAAATCTAGGCAGCACGGCTGCTGTATCGTCGAGCGCCTTTGCCTGGCCCCCTTCCTGGCCCCTTCCTGACACCCTCGCGCCCCGGCGGCTCGCCGGGGCGCGAGGGTGTTGTCTGATGCGCTTCTTCGTCACTTCGTGTGGATCTGGCCTTCATGCCTTCATGCCTGCTGGTGCTGCAACTGCTGCTCCTTGCGCGCGGTGATCGCCTTGAGCTTGAGCGATGCCAGCATCCCGACGATGCCCATGCAGGCGATGTAGCCGAAGTACAGCTGGTAGGCGGTGACCGCCTCGAAGCGTGCCGACAGGAAGCCGTAGATCTGCGGCAGGAAGATGTCCGGGGTGTAGGCGAGCAGCGAGATTACGCCGATGGCCAGTCCCGCCACCTCCATGGAAATATCGCAGTCGTCGAGTATCGCCCAGTACAGTCCGCGCAACGCATAGGTGAGCACACCGATCATCAGCACCACCGCCAGCAAGGCCACCGTGCCCACCGAGGTCGGCATCAGGATCAAGGTGGCCAGAAAGGCGGTGGCGCCTAAAAACAGCAGTGCCAGCACATTGGTCTTGCCGAAGCGGTCACCGAGAAATCCGGCGGTGATGCCGCCGATAGGGCGCATCCACAGCTTGGCCACGGTGATGGCGCCGGCGGCGACGGCGGTGACGCCATATCCCTCCTGGACATAGGCCGAGAAGGAATAGGTCGCCCAGAACAGCTGGTAGCCGCACAGGATGATAAGCGCAACCAACCACAGCGCCGGAATCGACGCCAGATGCTTGAGGTCGGCGAGTACATTGCCGCTGGTCTTGATCTTCTTGGCGCGTATCTCTGAGCCGTCATGGCGAGTGAAGAAGATGAAGGTCAAGGCGGCGATCACCAGACAGGTGAACGAATACATGTAGACCACCACCTTGAGCGCCTCGGTGGTGTTGTCTTGCTGGTCGTTGAGGTAGTACGCGAACAGGCTGATCGCAATGGTCGCCAGGATCGCCTCGATCAGTCCGCGCCCGCCATCGAGGATACCGAAGAAGCGACCCTGCTCGTCTTTCTTGGCCAGCATCTTCACCCCCTTCAGCATCGCCGACCAGAAGGTCAGCCCCGAGGTCAGTCCCCAGCCGAGAAAGACCATCGTCAGCATGACGCCGGAAGGGATGGTCGCGAACAGTAATCCGAGCAGCCCGGTGCCGGCCATGGAGACCGTCACCAGCAGGCGGGGCGAGAACTTGTCGGCGAGCCAGCCGCTGGGCAGGTAGCACAGGAAGAACACGACACCCAGCATGGAATAGAAGTTACCGAGTTCACTCGAAGTGATGTTGAAGACCTCGAGGATCGGTGTTTCGAAATTCTGGCGCAGGTAGAGCAGGGGGTAGATGGACCCGGCCGCCAGCAGCATCAGACTGAACTGGAAGTAGCGCTTGCGATTGGACTTGTTGGCGATGGCCGGAGGCAGAGCAGCGTGGTCTGTCATTGTTGTGGCTCCCTCGATCCAGGATCGATTGGCGTGGCATGCGTGGCATGCGTGGTGGCGCGGGGCCTGCAGGCATGCTCGGCGAGGCCCTGGCCGGCGCTTCACGCAAGGGCCCCGGGGCACCGGACGAGAAGGCAGGGAAATAAATGACAGGTCGCGCGGTGGATCTGCAGAAGTGCCGCAAAGGACGCATCGAACTGCCGGATCAGCGATCGATCGAAGCCTAGGAGGCGGGTCTGAGAGCGTCAATTTTATTCCATATAGGGAATAAGATTTCTATATATGGAAAATAAGGAGAGGATTGGGTTAGTCGATTGATTTTTAAGAAAGTACTGACTGTTACAACGGCTTTTCGAGGTAAGGGGCCAGGCTGAAGCCAGGGGCGGGAAACTACCATGGGAGGATGAAAATCCTTTAAACAACAAGGTAATGAAGAGGCTGAATATCTAATATTTGCTGTTTTGTGCGAGCTCGGTGAAGGCCAGACGTTTGGCTGATTTACGTCGATGAGTGGTTGCCGGGGCAGGGGCTGAAAGGCGTCCGTGTACCGCTAAAGTCTAAAGCTATCGGCTTTGCGTTTTGTGTGGCTGTGTCCGATCATTTGATCATCAAGTGATTTGATTGATCATTTTCTGGGAGAGGTATCCGCAGCGTTGGCTTGCTCGGATGCACGCAAGGCCCGACCACCACGACGAGTCCGAGGATTCGCGTCGGCGGTACAACAATATCCCCGCCAAGCGGGTAACGATCAGGAGTGCGCCATGAAGCCGTCTTACACCCTCCGTCCTCTTTGCGCGGCGCTGTCCAGGCCGCTGGTGCCGGCAAGCGCGCTGGTGCTGTCGCTGGGCGCGTCAGCCGCCCAGGCCGAGACCATCACCGTCGCCACCGTCAACAACAACGACATGGTGATCATGCAGAGCCTGACCGAAGCGTTCGAGAAGGCGCATCCGGACATCACCCTCGACTGGGTGGTACTGGAAGAGAACGTGCTGCGTCAGCGCATGACCACGGATATCGCCACCCAGGGTGGCCAGTTCGACGTCATGACCATCGGCAGTTACGAGGCTCCGATCTGGGCCGAGCGGGGCTGGCTCGAGCCGCTGGATGATCTGCCCGAGAGCTATCAGGTCGATGACCTGCTGGGACCCGTGCGCGATGGCCTGAGCCACGAAGGCAGCCTCTACGCGCTGCCGTTCTACGCCGAAAGCTCGATGCTCTACTACCGCAAGGATCTGTTCGCCGAGGCCGGTATCGAGATGCCCGAGCAGCCCTCCTGGAGTCAGGTGCGCGACTGGGCAGAAGCCCTGCATGACGACGACGGCGAAGTGGCCGGCATCTGTCTGCGTGGCAAGCCGGGCTGGGGCGAGAACATGGCCTTCGTCTCGACCTTGACCAACACCTTCGGTGGCCGCTGGTTCGACATGGACTGGAACGCCCAGATCGACAGCCCGGCCTGGCAGGAGGCGGTCGCCTTCTACGTCGACCTGCTCGATAACTACGGTCCGGCCGGTGCCAGCTCCAACGGCTTCAACGAAAACCTGGCGCTGTTCTCGCGCGGCAACTGTGCCATGTGGGTGGACGCCACCTCGGCGGCGGGCAAGCTGTTCGATGCCGATGAGTCCCAGGTCGCTGACCAACTGGGCTTCGCCCCGGCGCCGGTGGCCGAGACCCCCAAGGGCTCTCACTGGCTGTGGGCCTGGGCGCTGGCCATTCCCGCTTCTTCGGATGCCAAGGATGCGGCTCGTCAGTTCGTGACCTGGGCCACCTCGCCGGAGTACGTGGCCCTGGTCGGCGAGCGTGAAGGCTGGACCAGCGTGCCCCCCGGCACCCGCCAGTCCACCTACGACAACGCCGAGTACATCGAGGCCGCGCCCTTCGCCAGCTTCGTGGTCGACGCCATCAGCAAGGCCGACCCGCTCGACTCGAGCCTCGAGCCGAACCCCTACGTGGGCGTCCAGTTCGTCGGCATCCCCGAGTTCCAGGCCATCGGCACCCAGGTCGGCCAGATGGTGGCCTCGGCCCTGACCGGCGAGACCAGCGTCGAGCAGGCGTTGTCCGCCGCCCAGCGGGCTACCGAGCGCACCATGAAGCGCGCCGGCTACACCGACTGAAGCTCGTTCGCGGGCCGGCCTCCACGGTCGGCCCCTGGCTCCGATCGCCTGCGGACTTACCCCGCAGGCCTGACCAAGCGTGATCCCCCATGAACAAGAACCGTACTTCCGGGCGCACCGTCGGAGGGCTTCGCACCCTCTCGCTGCAGGCGCCGGCCGTTACTCTGCTGCTGCTGTGGATGATCGTGCCGCTGGCGATGACCGTCTGGTTCTCGTTTCAGCGCTACAACCTGTTGATGCCGAGCATGACCGGCTTTGCCGGTTTCGAGAACTACGAATACCTGCTGACCGACCCGGCGCTGTGGTCGGCGATGGGCACCACCCTGCTGCTGGTGGGCTGGGTACTGGCCATCACCGTGGTCGGTGGCACCCTGCTGGCGGTGCTGTTCCAGCAGGACTTCATGGGGCGCGGCGTCGCCCGAGTGCTGGCGATCTCGCCGTTCTTCGTGATGCCCACGGTCAGCGCCCTGGTGTGGAAGAACATGATGATGCACCCGGCCAACGGCGTATTCGCCTGGCTCGCCGAGAGCCTGGGGCTGCCGGCGGTGGACTGGTTCTCGAGCCTGCCGCTGACCTCGATCATCATCATCGTGTCCTGGCAGTGGCTGCCCTTTGCGCTGCTGATCCTGCTGACCGCGATGCAGTCGCTGGACGACGACCAGGTCGAGGCTGCGCGCATGGATGGTGCGGGCCCGGTGGCGATCTTCTTCTACATCACCCTGCCGCACCTGAAGCGTGCCATCAGCGTGGTGGTGATGATCGAGATGATCTTCCTGCTGACAATCTTCGCCGAAATCTTCGTCACCACCTCGGGCGGACCGGGGCTGGCCACCACCAACCTGGCCTACCTGATCTACATCCGCGCGCTGCTCGACTTCGACGTGGGCACCGCCTCCGCCGGCGGCGTCATCGCCATCATCCTGGCCAACATCGTCGCCATCTTCCTGGTGCGCATGGTGGCCAAGAACCTCGAGCAGTAGCGCCTTGCGGCCGCTGACGACCCATCGACCAACAACAAGCTGACGAGGTGCACCACATGACCACCACCACTACCACCGGCGACAGCGTCAAGGCGCCGGTCGCCGACGCCGGGCGAGGTGCCTCGGCCCTGCGGGCCCAGCGCAGGCGCAAGTTCGGCATCACCCTGCTGGGCTGGGGCGTGGCCCTGATCATCTTCTTTCCGATCTTCTGGATGATCGTCACCGGCTTCAAGACCGAAGCCGAGGCCATCGCCGATCCCAGCCTGATCTTCACCCCGACGCTGGAAAGCTATGTCGAGGTACAGGAGCGGGCCGACTATCTCAAGTTCGCCTGGAACAGTGTTGTCGTTTCCTTTGGTTCGACCCTGCTGGCGCTGTTGATCGCGGTGCCCTCGGCCTATGCCATGGCCTTTTTGCCGACCAAGCGCACCAAGGGCACCCTGCTGTGGATGCTGTCCACCAAGATGCTGCCCTCGGTGGGCGTGCTGGTACCGATCTATCTGTTGTTTCGCGACTTCGGCCTGCTCGATACCCGCATCGGCCTGACCATCGTCTACACCTTGATGAACCTGCCGATCGTGGTGTGGATGCTTTACACCTTCTTCAAGGACCTGCCCAGGGAGATTCTGGAAGCGGGCCGCATGGACGGTGCCAGCACCTTCCAGGAGGTGTGGTACCTGCTGCTGCCGCTGACCCTGCCGGGGATCGCTTCCACCGGATTGCTGTCGGTGATCCTGAGCTGGAACGAGGCCTTCTGGAGCCTGAACCTGACCACCTCTCAGGCGGCGCCGTTGACCGCTTACATCGCTTCCTTCTCCAGCCCCGAGGGACTGTTCTGGGCCAAGCTGTCGGCGGCCTCGACCATGGCCATCGCGCCGATCCTGATTTTTGGGTGGTTGACTCAAAAGCAAATGGTCCGTGGCCTGACCTTTGGCGCGGTGAAGTGACCGAGCTTCGGCGCGATGAAAAAACCGATCTTCGGCGCGGTGAACGACGCACCGGCAGACAGATATTCCAGGCGGCGCCGAGGCGCCCCTGACAGAACTTCGAGGACAACAAGATGGCAACACTGACACTCAACCAGGTGGTCAAGAGCTTCGGCGACACCCACGTCATCAAGGGCGTCGATCTGGAGGTCAAGGACCAGGAATTCGTGGTCTTCGTCGGCCCGTCCGGCTGCGGCAAGTCGACCCTTTTGCGGATGATCGCGGGACTCGAAAGCACCAGTGACGGCGATATCGTCATCGACGGCCAGCGGGTCAATGACCTGGGGCCGGCGGAGCGGGGGCTGGCCATGGTGTTCCAGAGCTATGCGCTGTACCCCCACATGACGGTGGAGGACAACATGGGCTTCAGCCTCAAGCTGGCGGGGGTGTCCCAGCAGGAACGCCGCCAGAAAGTGCTGGACGCGGCGAAGATCCTGCAGCTGGAGCCCCTGCTCGAGCGCAAGCCCAAGGCGCTTTCCGGCGGTCAGCGCCAGCGCGTGGCGATCGGCCGCGCCATCGTGCGCAACCCCAGCATCTTCCTGTTCGACGAGCCATTGTCCAACCTGGATGCGGCGCTTCGGGTACAGATGCGCATCGAACTGGCGCGTCTGCACGAAGAGCTCAAGGCGACCATGATCTATGTGACCCACGACCAGATCGAGGCCATGACCATGGCCGACAAGATCGTGGTGCTCCAGGGCGGCGTGGTGGAACAGGTCGGCTCGCCGATGGAGCTGTATCACCATCCGCGCAATCGTTTCGTGGCGGGGTTCATCGGCTCGCCCAAGATGAACTTCCTGAAGGTCGAGGCCGTTGCCGGCGACGCCCAGGGGGTCGAGGTGCGTGTGCCGGGCGGCGATACCGTCAAGGTGCCGGTGGAAGGCGACGAGGTGGCCCAGGGCCAGGCGCTGGAGCTCGGCATCCGTCCCGAGCATCTGATGCTCGACGACCAGGGACCGCTGAAGGCCAGCGTCAGCGTGATCGAGCGGCTGGGCGGACAGACC
Organism: Halomonas sp. OfavH-34-E; assembly: GCF_024124525.1. Classification (NCBI taxonomy): domain Bacteria; kingdom Pseudomonadati; phylum Pseudomonadota; class Gammaproteobacteria; order Oceanospirillales; family Halomonadaceae; genus Halomonas; species Halomonas sp. OfavH-34-E. Next base: position 25,124 of record NZ_JAMXRY010000049.1, read on the forward strand.
TCGCTGTACGTGGAGATGGACGGCGACTTGCTGACGCTGATGGTGGATGGCGACGTGACCCACCGGGTGGGAGACGAGATCCGCTTCGGCTTCGAGCCGGGCCGGGCACATCTGTTCGGTGAGCAGGGTCTGGCGCTGGCAAGCCTGGAGCGTCACCCGCTGGCATCGCTGACCCGCCAGGACAATCGTGCCGCCAGTACCGCGGAAGCCTGAGGAGCGACCATGACGACCCTGATCTTCGACTGCGATGGCGTGCTGGTGGACAGTGAGGTGATCGCCGAGGCGACCCTGGCCGAGCGGCTGGCCGAGTGGCTACCCGACCTCGACGTCGAGGCGGCCCTGAATGAAGCCCTGGGCCGCACCACCGCGGCGATTCTCGAGCTTCTCGACGGCCAGAGCGCCCACGCGCTGCCCAAGGACGCGCTGGCCCTGCTCGACGACGAGATCGAAGCCCGCCTCGCTCGCGAACTCACCGCCATCGATGGCGTGGCGCAGGCGCTGTCGGCGATTCCCGGTGCCAAGGCGGTGGTCTCCAACAGTCGTCGTCAGCGGGTCGTCGCCTCGTTGTCGCGCACTGGTCTGGATCAGGTGCTGGGCACGGCGCCGATCTTCTGTGCCGAGCAGGTCGACAAGCCCAAGCCCGATCCCGGCGTCTACCTGCTGGCCGCCGAGACCCTGGGGGTCAGCCCTGGTGCCTGCCTGGTGGTCGAGGACTCCATCGCCGGTGCCAGCGCCGCCCTGGCCGCCGGCATGACGGTCATCGGCTTCGTCGGGGCAAGCCATCTGCCCGCCGATCACGCCGAACGGCTCAGCCAACTCGGTGTGTGGCAGGTGATGACCCATATGGCGCAATTGCCCGCCCTGGTGTCCAACTGGCAGCAGCGTCAGCAGGCCAGCGTATGAAAGACGGCTCTGTTGGCCCGGTGGCGGGCAAGCTCCAGGACCAGACCGCCGTGATCACCGGTGGTGCACGCGGGATCGGGCTCGCCATCGCCCGGCGTTACGCCGAGGAGGGCGCGCGCGTGGTGATCGCCGATCTCGACAGCGAGGCCATCGACGAGGCGCTGGAAGGCTTCGACCGCGAGCGCGCGATGGGTACTGCGCTGGATGTCCGCGACAACGCCGCCATCACTGCTATGGTTCGAAAGGTAGAGAAACGTTTTGGCGCTATCGACGTGCTGGTCAACAATGCGGCGGTATTTGGCATGGCGCCGGTGCTCGAGGTGGATGAGGCCGACTTCGAGCGCCAGTTCGCGGTCAACGTCAAGGGGCTGTTCTTCACCCTGCAGGCGGTGGCCAGGGCCATGGTCGAGGCGAAACGTGGCGGTGTCGTCATCAATATGACCTCCCAGGCCGGGCGGCGTGGCGAGCCTCTGGTCAGCACCTACTGCGCCACCAAGGCAGCGGTGATCAGTCTGACCCAGTCCTGCGCGCTGGACCTGATTCGCCACGGTATCCGTGTCAACGCTATCGCCCCGGGGGTGGTCGATACCCCCATGTGGGACGAGGTCGACGCCCTGTTCGCCCGCTACGAGGGACGCCCCCTCGGCGAGAAGAAGCGACTGGTCGGCGAGGCGGTGCCCTTTGGCCGCATGGGGCGACCGGACGATTACGCCGGCGCTGCGGTGTTTCTGGCCAGCGCCGACAGCGACTATGTCATCGCCCAGACCCTGAACGTCGATGGCGGCAATTGGATGAGTTGAGCCACGGGCACGAGCGAGGTGACAGATGACCCCCACCATGGAAGCGATCGCTGACGAACTGCTGACGCGCAGCGAGGGCAGGGCGCGCTATATCGTTGCTCTGGCCGGCCCACCGGGGGCCGGCAAGTCCTTTCGCTCCGCCTGGCTGGCGCGTCAGCTCAACGAGCGGCAACCCGGCGTCGCCGAGGTGGTGCCCATGGATGGCTATCACTTCGACAACGGCGTGCTCGAATCGCAGGGACTGCTGCCCATCAAGGGCGCGCCGGAAACCTTCGATGTGGATGGCCTGCGCCATGACCTGGCGCGGCTGAAGCGAGCCGACCGGGACGTGGCCGTACCGGTATTCGACCGACCGCTGGACCTGGCGCGTGCGGGCGCCCGGGTGATCACGCCCGGTCATCGGGTGCTGATCGTCGAGGGCAACTACCTGCTGCTGGATCACGGGCCCTGGCCGGCGCTGGCGGACTACTTCGACTTCAGCCTGTTTCTCGAGGTCGCCGATACGGTGCTCGAGCAGCGATTGATCGAGCGCTGGCTCGGCATGGGCCAGGACCAGGCCGGGGCCATCGCCAAGACCCGGGACAAGGACATGCTCAACGCGCGCCTGATCAAGACCCGCTCGATCACCGCCGATCTCCACTGGCACTAGCCAATCCCATTTTTGGAAAGCGGCTCTGCTTTCTCATTGTTCATCTGGCGGAGAGCCTTCATGACACGACTTTGCAACGCGGAACTGGCTGGCCTCGCTCCGCATCTCTCGGTGCCCAGCTACGATCGTCGGGCGCTGACACCGGGCATCGCCCATTTCGGCGTCGGCGGTTTTCATCGGGCCCATCAGGCCATGTACCTGGATCGTCTGATGGAAGCCGGGCAGGCCCATGACTGGGGTATCGTCGGCATCGGCGTGATGCCAGGCGACAAGCGCATGCAGGAGGCGCTGGCCAGCCAGGACCACCTCTATACCCTGGTGGTCAAGCATCCCGATGGCGCGCTGGAACCCCGCGTCATCGGTTCGATCATCGATTACCGCTTCGCGCCGGACGACCCCGAGGCGGTGATAGAGACCCTGTCGGACCCGACCATCCGGATCGTCTCGTTGACGGTGACCGAGGGCGGCTACAACGTCCACCCGGTCACCGGCGAGTTCGATCTCGATGCCGCCGAGGTGGTGTATGACCTGTGCAACCCCGAGCGTCCGCGTACCAGTTTTGGCCTGATCGTGGCGGCGATCGAGCGCCGGCGCGAGCGCGGCATCCCGCCCTTCACGGTGATGTCCTGCGACAACATCCCGGGCAACGGCGAGGTGGCGAGGCGCATGTTCACGGCCTTTGCCTACGCTCGTGATCGCGCGCTCGGGCAGTACGTCGAGGCGGAAGTGCCTTTCCCCAGTTCAATGGTCGATCGCATCACGCCGATGACCACGCCGGGCGACATCGAGGAGCTTTCCGAGCGCTTCGGACTGGAAGACGCCTGGCCGGTGATCTGCGAACCCTTCACCCAATGGGTGCTGGAGGATCATTTTGCCAGTGACCGACCGGCGTTTGATGAGGTCGGCGTGCAGCTGGTCGAGGACGTCGAGCCCTACGAGCTGATGAAGCTCAGGTTGCTCAACGCAGGCCACCAGGCGCTTTGCTATGTCGGCTATCTGGCCGGCTATCGTTACGCCCATGAGGTCTGTCAGGATCCGCTGTTCATCGATTTCCTGCTTGGCTACATGGCCGAGGAGGGCAGCCCGACACTGCCTCCGGTCCCAGGCGTCGATCTCGATCAGTACCGGCACACCCTGATCGAGCGCTTCGCCAATCCCGAGGTGAGAGACACGCTATCGCGGCTTTGTGCTGAAAGCTCGGACCGAATCCCGAAGTGGCTGTTGCCGGTCATTCGTCACCAGCTCGAACACGGCGGCGAACTCAAGCGTTCTGCCGCGGTGGTGGCAAGCTGGGCGCGCTACGCCGAAGGCGTGGACGAGCAGGGCCAGCCCATCGCGATCGTCGATCGCTGGAAGGATCGGCTGACCGAGCTCGCCGGGACCCAGCGTGAGCACCCCACCGCCTTTATCGAGAACCGTGAGCTGTTCGGAGATCTCGCCGACTCGCCGCGCTTCGTGGTGGCCTACGTCGAGGCGTTGAAGCTGTTGCAGGACAAGGGCGCCAGGGCGACCCTGGAGGCGCTGGCGTCCTGACCCACCGCTGAGCGCGTCGGCTTCGACGCACCGTGTCGATGCGCCAACGAGGAATCTTTTCATGTATCTCGGTGTGGATTGTGGCACCCAGAGCACCAAGGTGGTGGTGGTGGATCTGGCGCGTGGCGCCACCATCGGCGAGGCCAGTCGACCCCACCGCATGATCGAGGGCGCCAGGGGGCGGCGCGAGCAGGACCCGGCACAGTGGATCGAGGCCTTTATCGGCGCCTTCCACGCGGCGATCGCGTCGGCCGGTGTCAGCGCCGGTGATATCCGCGGCATCGGTGTCTCCGGCCAGCAGCATGGCATGGTGGCGCTGGATGCCAGGGATCAGGTGCTGTACCCGGCCAAGCTGTGGTGCGATACCGAGACCCATGCCCACAACCAGGCCCTGATCGGCGCTCTGGGCGGGGAAGAGGGCTGCCTGGCGCGGCTCGGCCTGGTGCCTCAGACCGGCTACACCGCCTCCAAGGTGGCCTGGCTGCGCGAGCATCATCGCGACATCTATGATCGCGTGGATGGCGTGCTGTTACCCCACGACTACCTCAATCTGTGGTTGACCGGCGAGCGTGTCAGCGAGGCGGGAGACGCCTCGGGTACCGGTTATTTCGATAGTCGCTCACGGCGCTGGAGTCCTGAGGTGTGGCAGTTGATCGCCCCTGAGCTGGACCCGGCCCGGGTGCTGCCAAGACTGATCGAGTCCCGCGACACGGCAGGGCAGGTCCGGCCGGTGCTGGCCCGGGAGCTGGGGCTTTCCCCGGGCGTCGCGGTCGCCAGCGGCGGCGGAGACAATATGCTCGGCGCCATCGGCACCGGCAACATCGTGCCGGGCAAGGTAACCATGAGCCTTGGCACCTCGGGCACCGTCTGCGCCCACTCCGATCACCCGGTGCTGGCCGATTCCGCCATGGTCGCCAACTTCTGCGCCAGCCACGCGGGCTGGCTGCCGCTGGTCTGCACCATGAACACCACCTCGGCCACCAATCGCGTGCGTGAGCTGTTCGGTCTCGACCTGGCGGGGTTCAACCAGGCCCTGGCCCAGGCGCCTGTCGGCGCCGATGGCGTGACGGTCTTGCCGTTCTTCAACGGCGAACGGGTACCGAGCCTGCCCGAGGCCAGCGCCTCCTTTCTCGGCCTGACCAGCCGCAACACCAGCCCCGCCCATCTGTGTCGCGCGGTGGTGGAGGGCGCCACCTTCTGTCTGCGCTACGGCCTTGACCTGATGGGGCCGCTGGCCGACCAGGCACGCCAGATTCGGCTGATCGGCGGCGGCGCCCACAGCGCCGCCTGGCGCCAGATGGTGGCGGACATCACCGCCACCGAGGTGGTGTGCCCCCGGGTGACCGACGCCGCCGCGCTTGGCGGCGCCATCCAGGCGGCCTGGTGTGCCAGGGAGGGCGACCTGGACGAGCTGTGCCAGGCGCTGGTGCAGCTGGATGAAGGCTCCCGGGCCGAGCCCGACGCAGGCCGAGTCAAGCGCTATGGTGAGGTCTACCTGGGCTGGCTGGTCGCCCTCGATCGTCTGCATGGATGACAGCGGAGGCTCTTGCATAAGTGACAGCTGAGGCTCCGCCCGCTAGCGTTGGAACATGTCGGGCCAGCCCGCTCGTCTCAATGCCGTGCAGCGAGGACGCCATGCCCACTCCATTTCCACCTTCACCGTCTCATCCGCCCAGCTCTCAGTCTGGCTCTCCGTCCGTGGGCGAGGGCGCCACCAGCCCTGCCCAGCGCGAGATCCTGGCCCTGGGGGCGCTCGCCTTGTCTCGGGCGATCCATGCACGGGAGCTTAGTTGCCGCGAGGTGATGGACGCCTACCTGGCACAGATCGACGCGGCCAACCCGGTGGTCAACGCCATCGTCTCTCGCCGAGACCACGAGGTGCTGATGGACGAGGCCGGGGAGTGCGACCGCGAACTGGCGGCGGGGCGCTCTCGCGGCTGGCTCCACGGCATTCCCCAGGCGATCAAGGACCTTTCGGCCACGCGTGACCTGCCGACCTCGATGGGCTCGCCCTTGTTCAAGGGTCAGGTGCCACAGCAGGACGGCATCATGGTCAGGCGGATGCGCGAGGCCGGCGCCATCTTTGTCGGCAAGACCAACACGCCGGAGTTTGGCCTCGGTTCCCAGACCTACAACCGCGTCTTCGGCGCGACCCGCAACGCCTTCGATCCCGCCCTGTGCGCCGGTGGCTCCAGCGGCGGGGCCGCTGCCGCCCTGGCCATGCGCATGCTGCCGGTGGCCGATGGCAGCGACATGATGGGGTCTTTGCGAAACCCCGCCGCCTACCACAACCTGTTCGGGATGAGGCCTTCCTTCGGTCGCGTTCCCCATGGTCCTGGCCCTGATATCTTCGGCCACCAGTTGGCCACCGAAGGGCCCATGGCGCGCAGCGTCGGCGACCTTGCCAGGCTGCTGGCGACCCAGGCCGGGGCCCACCCCCGCGCTCCCCTGTCACTCGCCGATGATCCCGAGCGTCTTGCCGATCCGTTCGATGACCTTGACGCGGCGTCGGGCCTGCGTATCGGCTGGCTCGGCGATTGGCAGGGTTACCTGGCGATGGAAGAGGGCGTGCTGGACGTCTGCCAGGGGGCGCTGTCGGTGTTCGAGCGCCTCGGTGCCCGGGTCGAGCCGGTGGTGCCGGAGATGTCACCCGAACGGCTGTGGCAAAGCTGGCTGGTGCTGCGCCAGTGGGCGGTGGCGGGCAGTCTGTCAGAGGTCTGGGCCGACGATAGCCGTCGTTGCCAGCTCAAGCCCGAGGCCTGCTGGGAGGTCGAGCAGGGCATGGGCCGAACGGCGCTGGATGTGCACCGTGCCAACGTCGAGCGCAGTGCCTGGTACGCCTGCCTGCTCGGACTGTTCGAGCGCTTCGATGCGCTGGCCCTGCCCAGCGCCCAGGTATTTGCCTTCGACGTCGACACACCCTGGCCCGGGCAGATCGCCGGGCGAACGATGGACAGCTACCATCGCTGGATGGAGGTGGTGATCGCCGGCTCCCTGTCGGGGTGCCCGGTGATCAATCTGCCCGCAGGCTTCAACCCGCGCGGCCAGGCCATGGGCGTCCAGCTCATCGCTCCCCATCGTCGTGATCGCGACCTGCTGCGCTGGGCTCATGCCTTCGAGCAGGCCGCTCCCGACTGGCTCGCGCGCGAGCCCGAATGGCGTACGCCCGGGGCTCACCCGCCGCGTTGAGGCCCCGTCGCGCCACGTTGCCGGGCGGGGCTCAGCCCTGCCATACCTCAGCGACCAGGCGGTAGCTCTCGAGGCGATCCTCCAGGGCATAGGTGTCGGTGTTGATCATCAGCTCATCGGCCTGGGTGCGTTCGAGCAGGCGCTCCAGACCGTCGCGCACCGTCGCCGGGCTGCCGATCACCGCGGCGCCAAGAAACCCTTCCACCTGGGCGCGCTCCATGGAACTCCAGTCCAGCGTCGCCACCGGTGGCCGGGCGCGTCCGCGCTGGCCGCGAATCAGGCCCAGAAACTTCTGCCTTGCGGTGCTGGCGAGGTAGTCGGCGCGCTCGTCCGTAGCGGCGGCCAGCACCGGCAGACCGACCATGGCGTAGGGCGCCGCGAGCACCTCGGAGGGGCGGAAGTCGCGGCGATAGATGGCCAGCGCTTCGTCGAGCTGGGCCGGGGCGAACTGGGCGGCGAAGGCAAAGGGCAGCCCCTTGTGGGCGGCCAGCTGGGCGCTGTACAGGCTCGAGCCCAACAGCCAGATCGGTACTCGGGTGCCCTGGCCGGGCACCGCCCGGACCCGCTGCTCCGGTCGGGCCTCGCCAAGAAAGCCTTCCAGTTCGGCCAGACGCTGGGGGAAGTCCTCGACGCCAGCGTGTGGATCGCGGCGCATCGCCGCCATGGTGGCCGCGTCCGAGCCCGGAGCCCGGCCCAGCCCCAGATCGATGCGGCCCGGATAGAGCGTCTCCAGGGTGCCGAACTGTTCGGCGATCACCAGCGGTGGATGGTTCGGCAGCATGATGCCGCCGCTGCCCACGCGGATGCGTGAGGTCTTCTCCGCCAGGTGTCCGATCAGTACCGAGGTCGCCGCGCTGGCGATCCCCTCCAGCCCATGATGTTCGGCCAGCCAGTAGCGGGTGAAGCCAAGCGATTCGCTCAGGCGGGCGAGGGCAACGCTGTCGTGGAAGCTGTCGGCGACGGTGCCTCCATCCCGGATCGGCGCCAGGTCCAGGACCGAAAGGGGCGTAGTGTCGAGACGGGCCATGGGGCTCTCCTTCTTTTGGGCCGGGCTTTTGGCCGGGAAAATTCGTACCTGAGGCGACGAATTTGGCGGATGTTTTGCTGCGCCGACTGGCGGGTGGTGGATTCCGCTGTCTTGGTGGCGAACTTCACTATGATGTCACCGAGGTGCCTCATCGGTGCTTCGACTCTCCAGTGGCAGTCCAGTGTCAGCTTAGTGCCAAGCCGGATCGGTGGGCTGCCCGGGGATGATAGATAACAACCTAACGGTTATCAAAGTACGGGTCTGCAAAGGCTGCTCGGCGAATGCCCGGGCAGAAGCGTTCGATAAGGAGCGTCCGAGCGTGGTCTTCGCCGGAGCGGCGCTGCACAGGCCTTCCAACAAGCAGTCGAACAAAAGGAAGGCGATATGCAACGCAATGAAGGACAGCGGGTCTTTTACGTCTCCGCGATCATCATCCTGATCCTGGTGGCCCTGGGGGCCATGTTCCCTGAAGGTTTCGGCGAAGTCGCCAGTCGCGCCCTGGGAGGCGTATCCCACTATTTTGGCTGGTTCTATCTGCTGTCGGTCACCGGCATCGTGGTATTTCTGCTCGGCCTTGCCGTGAGCAAGTACGGCAAGGTGCGCCTGGGGCCGCAGGACGGCAAGCCAGAATACGGCTTCTTTTCCTGGGTCAGCATGCTGCTTGCTGCCGGCTTCGGGGTTGGCCTGGTGTTCTACGGCATGGCCGAGCCCATGACCCACTATATTGCACCACCCTACGCCGACATGACGCCGGAAAGCGCGGAGTCGGCCCGCTACGCGATTCAGTACAGCTTCTTCAACTGGGGGATTCATCAGTGGGCGGCCTTCGCCCTGGTGGGCTTGATCATCGCCTACTACCAGTTTCGCAAGGAGCAGGCGGGCCTGGTGTCGGTGGTGCTGCGTCCGCTGACCGCCAAGCGACCGGGGCTGCGCAAGTTCAACGGCGCCCTGGACGTCTTTGCCGTGGTGGCCACGGTGATGGGGGTAGCGACCTCGCTGGGGCTGGGCGTGCTGCAGACCAACGGCGGTCTGCACGCGGTGTTCGGCATTCCGGAGAACGGCCTGTGGCAGTTCATCATCCTGTTCTGCATGTTCCTGGCCTACATGGCATCCACCTGGTCGGGCCTGGACAAGGGGATCAAGCGACTGTCCAACCTCAACATGATCATGTGTATCGCCATGATGGTCTACGTGCTGGCCACCGGCCCCACCATCAAGCTGCTGGAGACCATCACCCTGGGACTGGGCGACTACCTGCAGAACTTCTTCGTGATGAGCCTGCGCATGTCGCCCTACAACGATAATCCCTGGGCCCAGAACTGGACCATCTTCTACTGGGCCTGGGTCATCGCCTGGTCGCCCTTTGTCGGCACCTTCGTGGCGCGCATCTCCAAGGGGCGCACCATCAAGGAGTACGTGTTCGGCGTGCTGTTCGTGCCGCCACTGCTGGCCTGCCTGTGGCTGGGCGTGTTCGGTGGCACCGCCATCCATATGGAACTGGCCAACGAGGGCCTCGGCCTGGCCCAGGCGACCCAGGACAACATCACCGTGGCGCTGTTCGAGATGTTCGATCTGATGCCCTTCTCGGGACTCTTGTCGGTGATGGCGATGATGCTGATCTTCATCTTCCTGGTGACCTCGGCAGACTCGGCGTCCTATATCGTTGCCCAGATGACCGACAACGGCTCGATCAATCCTCCCCTCTACAAGCGGGTGCTGTGGGGTGTGCTGATCGCCGCCATCTGCCTGACGCTGATCGCCGCTGGCGGCCTCAAGGGACTGCAGTCGGCATCGGTACTGTCGGCGCTGCCGTTCACCTTCATCCTCTACATGATGGTGATCGTACTGGTGAGAGAGCTGCGCAAGGATCGCAAGCTGATGCTCGACGGTCTCTATCAGCACTACCGCGAGATGCCGGTCGGTGCAGACGCCTTCGAGGCGCGTGACCAGGCCAAGACCGAAGGCATGGAGCCCCCCGAGGAAGCGCTGAAAATGGATGACAGTGAGGAGGGTGGCTCCAGCGAGGCGATGGCCACACCGAAACCGCAGTAACCACGTGGCGGCGGCCGGGCCTCGATCACCCGTCTGTGATAGCCCCGGCTGGTAAGGGACAGGCGGAGCCAGACCTGACCGCAGGAAACCAGAAGGCCCGCCCCATGGCGGGCCTTCTGCTATGTCGTCAACTGACGGCGCTATTGGAGGCGCTATTGGAGGCACTATTTCCGACACTATTGCCGGCACTATTTCCGGTACCCCAGGGTGCCGGCAATTTTTTGTGCCGAATCGAATATTCGCCTACCGTGATGGAGAGTCCGACTTTTGTTAGGGTGCTACGCCCCTCACATCATGACCGCCGTCTGGCAAGGAGTGTCCATGAACGGTCGAGCGCTGCAGGAGCGCCTGCCGCTGTCTGGCAAGGATCGCGTCTTTCGTCTATCTGCCCTTATCATCATCGCCCTGGTCGCCGTGGGCGCCAGTTTCCCCGACGCCTTCGGTGACGCCGCCAACACCGCGCTTAGCCAGGTGACCCACTACTTTGGCTGGTTCTACCTGATGGCGGTGTTCGCCTTCGTCATCTTTCTGGTGGCGCTGGCGATGAGCAAGTACGGCAAGGTGCGCCTGGGGCCCCAGGATAGCACCCCCACCTACGGCACCTTTTCCTGGATCAGCATGTTGCTGGCGGCCGGCTTCGGCGTCGGTCTGGTGTTCTACGGCATGGCCGAGCCCATGACCCACTTCGCCGAGCCTCCCTATGGCGCGGTCCCCGCCGAAAGCGTGGAAGCGGCGCGCTACGCCATCCAGATGAGCTACTTCAACTGGGGGGTGCACCAGTGGGCGGCATTCTCGCTGGTCGGGCTGATCATCGCCTACTTCCAGTTCCGCAAGGACCAGGCCGGGCTGGTCTCCTCGGTGCTGTCGTCGATGACCGCCAAGCGCCCGGCGCTGCGCCCCTACACCGACTGGCTCGACATCTTCGCCGTGGTCGCCACGGTGATGGGGGTGGCGACCTCGCTGGGGCTCGGGGTCCTGCAGGTCAATGGTGGCCTCAATGCGGTCTTCGGACTGCCGGAAAGCGGCCTTTGGCAGGCGGGCATCCTCGGGGTGATGTTCGTGGCGTACATGGCCTCGACCTGGTCGGGGCTCGACAAGGGCATCAAGCGATTGTCCAACCTCAATATGGCGCTGTGCATCGCGATGATGCTGTACGTGCTGTTCACCGGCCCCACGGTCAAGATCCTCGAGACCATCACCCTGGGCATCGGCGACTACCTGCAGAACTTCATCGGCATGAGCCTCAAGATGTCGCCCTACAACGATGACCCCTGGGCTTCCAGCTGGACCATCTTCTACTGGGCGTGGGTGATCGCCTGGTCGCCCTTTGTCGGCACCTTCGTGGCTCGGGTCTCGCGGGGACGGACCATTCGCGAGTACGTACTCGGTGTACTGGTGGTGCCGCCGCTGCTGGCGTGTCTGTGGATCGGGGTGTTCGGCGGGGCGGCCCTGCATATGGAGCTGGGCGGTGATGCCGGCCTGGCCGCCGCCACCCAGGACAATATCACCGTGGCACTGTTCGAGATGTTCGACCTGATGCCGTTTTCCACGGTGCTGTCGGTGCTCGCCATGATCCTGATCTTCATCTTTCTGGTCACCTCGGCAGACTCCGCCTCCTTTATCGTCGCCCAGATGACCGACCATGGCTCCATCGCGCCGCCGCTGTACAAGCGGATCTGCTGGGGGCTGTTGATTGCCGCCATCTGTCTGACGCTGATCGTTGCAGGTGGGCTCAAGGGACTGCAGTCCGCCGCCGTGCTGGCGGCCCTGCCGTTCTCGTTCATCCTGTTCGGGATGATGTTCGTGCTGGTCAAGGAGCTGCAGGCGGATCGCCGCAACATGCTGTCACAGCTGTACCGTCAGCATGGCGAGACCCCGGTGGGCGCGGATCCGTTCGAGGCCGGCAACCTGGCCGAGGAGGAGCGTCTGCGGCGGGCCCCCAACGTGGTCAACCGGCGCATCAACCACTGAGGTGACGTCGACCGGCACCGGCGATCTGTGACCCCGGGCGAGCACCGTCAAACGAAACTTGGCGCAAAATGCAGTATCTACGATGCATTGGTAGTCAGGAAGAGTGCCAGGACGTAAGCTCAGGGTATCGTCGGAAGGATCTCGGCCATGTCTTCACCCCCTGCCCGCGGCGCGACCCGCCGCGGGCCACCGTCTCGTCGCAGGCGGCTGACATTCAACTGGGTCACCTTCGATCGCTGGCTGGACCGTATCGTCATCCTGGCGGTGGTAACCGCCGTGACGGTCGGTATCGTCGCTCTGGCGCTATCCTTGTTGGTGGACCCTTGATCGTACCCGACGCCCCGGTCGTGGGATGAACCGTGGCCAAGGGTCGGGCGCAGGAAGGGTCGGGCACAGAAAGGGTCGGGCACAGGAAGGAACCATATGGGGCAGTGGCTGTTGATCATGCTGCTGGTGTTGGGCGTTGCCCTGGACAAGGGGATGATCGCAATTCCGGATCGCTGGTTGCCCTGGACACCGATATCGATCGAGACGCCGCCTGGTCCTTTCCTCGGCTGGAAGCTGGCGCGGCTGGCGGATGACCCCGAGGCCTGCCGTGCGGTGCTGGCGGCGGACCCGCCCCAGCGATATACCCCACTGGATGACGTCACCCGGGGCCAGTGTGAGCTTTCCAATCTGGTGCGCTACGCCGGTGGCCAGTCGCGCATGCAGCCGAGCGTGATGACACGCTGCCCGCTGGCGGTGGCCTGGGCGGTGTTCGAGCGTCATGAGCTCAACGCCGCTGCGCGCGCCCACCTTGGCGTGGACGTGGCCCAGATCGAACACTTCGGCAGCTTCGCCTGCCGCAATATCTATGGTCGGGCCGAGGGACGTCGCAGCCAGCATGCCAGTGCCGAGGCCCTGGATGTGGCCGCCTTCGAACTCGAGGACGGTCGTCGCGTCAGCTTGTCGGGCCACTGGGGCAAGGGAGCCGAAGGACGTTTCCTGAAGGAAGTGGGGCAGCGCGCCTGCAAGGTCTTCGGCACCGTGCTGGGGCCTGACTACAATGCCGCCCACGCCGATCACTTTCATCTCGGCGTGGGCGGTCGGGTCTGCCGCTGAGGGCGGCATCCTGGCTCGGATCGGGGCGGGGTCGAAAGCTGCCTGGACGCCTCGGGCCTGGACTTAGCGACTGAGGTCGATGTCCCGGGAATCGGTGGCAGCACCGGTCGCCGCACCCACGCCGCCGCCGATGACCGCGCCCTTGCCCACGTCGCCGCCG